>JADYUE010000012.1 GCA_021531615.1 Fusobacterium varium
TTTTGAAAAAAAGTAAAAAAGGTGTTAATACATTTAAGTACCAACACCAAAAATTATACACCCTTTTGTTTAGACGAAAAAAACTCTCTTTAATTTTTTTTAGAACATGAAATCTAAAAAAATAGGATAAAATCATAAAATTTTTGATTTTTTTATATAAAAGTATATAATACTACATTGTAGTAAAATAGATTGAGGGGATAAGTAAGATGATAAAAAATATGACAGAGGGTTCACCAGTTAAAATTCTTTTAAGGTTTTCAATGCCGATGCTTTTTAGTATGATGTTTCAACAATTCTATAATATTGTAGATAGTGTAGTAGCAGGAAAGTTTATAGGAGTAGATGCTTTAGCAGCAATAGGAGCTTCCTATCCAATAACAGTGCTATTTATAGCAGTGGCAAATGGAGCAAGTGTTGGAGCTGCTGTTGTAGTTTCTCAAACATTTGGAGCAAATAAACTTGTGAAGATGAAAACTTCAGTATCAACTTCAGTTATAGCAATTACCATTGTAAGTATAGCTTTAACAATTTTTGGTACACTATTTTGTAGTGATATAATGAGAATGATAAATACACCAGAAAATATATTTGCTGATTCAAGATTATATTTGAAAGTGTATATCTGGGGACTTATTTTTCTTTTTATGTATAATACAGCAACAGCAATTTTTACAGGATTAGGAGATTCTAAGACACCACTTTATTTTCTAATCTTTTCATCATTATTAAATGTGGCTTTAGATATTTGCTTTGTGACAAAGTTTCAAATGGGTGTATCAGGGATAGCTTGGGCAACATTTTTAGCTCAAGGATTATCATCAATTTTAGCAATAGTATTTTTATTTTATAGATTGAAAAAGATAAAAGTAGATAAAAAAGTACCATTATTTAATCTGCAAATGTTAAAATTAATTTGTAAGATAGCAGTGCCAAGTATATTTCAACAATCATTTGTGTCAGTAGGACAACTATGTGTACAAAGTTTAATTAATAGTTTTGGTTCAGCAGTTGTTGCAGGATATGCAGCAGCATTTAAAATTCATACTTTTGTAATTATGACATTGGCAACTTTAGCAAATGCCTCTTCTAGTTTTGTAGCTCAAAATATAGGAGCAAAGAAAATTGATAGGGTAAAAGAGGGGTATAAGGTAACAGTTTGGCTAACAGAGATTATATCCGTTACAGCTTTGGTAGTTGTATATCTATTTGGAGATAAACTCTTAGGAATGTTTATAGATATAGAAAAAGAGGTTGAAATACTAAATATAGGAATAGATTTTGTAAGAACAACAGCACCATTTTATACAGTAGTTTGTATTAAAATAGCAGCTGATGCAGTTTTAAGAGGAGCAGGGGATATGAATGAGTTTATGGCTACTACCTTTGCAGACTTAGTATTAAGAGTTGCTTTTTCATATGTTTTTGCTGCTAAAATTGGTTATATAGGGATATATTGGGCATTTCCAGCAGGATGGATTTTAGGAACTTTACTTTCAATTTACTATTATATAAAAGGAAAATGGAAAACTACAGGACTTTTAAGGAGAGGTTAATAAAAATCAAATAATGTAATTTTAAAGTTACTCGTAATGGGTAACTTTTTTACTTTATAATAGGGGTATATAAAAAATAGAGCATAAAAATATTGACTTTTAATAATAAATAGAGTATTCTTTTTATAGGGGTATACCCTATAAATTTAAAGGAGGAAGATATTATGAAACATGTAATAAAAATAGATGGAATGGGATGTAACAAATGTGTAGCTCACGTTAAAGAAGCATTAGAAGGGCTAGGAGATTTAGAAGTAGTAGAAGTAAAAATAGGTGAAGCAACTGTAGATATGGTAGAAAACTATGACTTTGGAAAAATTGTAGAAGCATTAGATGATGCTGGATATGATGTTCTAGGGTATGAGGTATTAGACTAATGAAAAAGAGTTATCAACTTGGCGGTGTAAGCTGCCAAGTTTGTGTTAATAAGATTGAAAAAAAATTAAAAAAACTTGAGGGAACAAAAGAAGCAATAGTAAACTTATCTACAGAAAAATTATCAATAGAATATGATGAAAATATTTTAAATGAAAATACAATAAAAGAAACAGTTACAAAATTAGGATATGAAATAGAAGAGATACAAGATTTAAAAGAGGTAGAACTAGACATAGATGGAATAAGTTGCCAGATGTGTGTAAGCAAGATAGAGAGAAAAATCTCTAAACTTGAAGGGGTAAAATCAATAGTTGTAAACTTAGCTAATAGCAGGGGAAAAGTTGTTTATGATTCAGAAAAAATAAAACTTTCAGAGATTCTTCATATAATGGAAAAATTAGGATACAAGGGAACAAAACATAACGATATTACAGAGAGTATCAAGGATAAAGAGAAAGAGGAACAATTAAAAAGAGAGTTTATTGAATTTAAAGTGGCAATATTCTTTTCTGCTATTATTTTTTATATTTCAATGGGATCAATGGTAGGACTTCCAGTTCCTCAAGTAATCTCTCCTGAGATAAACCCATTAAATTTTGCTTTGATTCAATTGATTTTAGCAATTCCAGTAATATATATAGGAAGAAGATTTTATACTGTTGGTATAAAACAACTATTTATGAAGAGTCCAAGTATGGATTCATTGATAGCAACAGGTACAGGATCAGCTTTAATTTATAGTATCTATGGAACATTTAAAATTATGGAAGGGGACTATCACTATGTCCATGCTCTATATTTTGAATCAGCAGTTGTTATTTTAGCCTTGATTCTTTTAGGAAAGCATATGGAGGGAATAAGTAAAGGTAAAACTTCAGAAGCTATTAAAAAATTGATGAGCTTAAAGAGTAAAAAAGCAAATTTAGTGAGAAATGATGAGATAATACAAGTTGATATTGAGGAGGTAGAAAAAGGGGATATTCTTTTAGTTAAACCTGGAGAGAGTATTCCAGTTGATGGAGAGGTAGTAGAGGGAGAAAGCTCTATTGATGAATCTATGCTTACTGGAGAGAGCATACCTGTGGATAAAACTATAGGAGATAAGGTTTTTGGAGCAAGTATTAATAAAAATGGTAGCTTAAAGATAAAAGCAGTGGCAGTTGGAAAAGATACTATGATATCTAAAATTATTAAGTTAGTTGAAAATGCTCAAGGTTCAAAAGCTCCTATTGCTAAGATAGCAGATAGAATATCAGCATATTTTGTACCAATTGTTATGTTGATAGCAATAATAGCAGGAACAACTTGGTATTATTTAGGAAGTAGAGGCATTGTTGAAATAAATGATACACCAGCTATATTTTCTCTTACAATATTTATATCTGTAATGGTAATAGCTTGTCCATGTTCATTGGGGCTTGCAACACCTACAGCAATAATGGTTGGAACAGGAAGAGGAGCTGAACTTGGTATACTTATTAAATCTGGAGAAGCTCTTGAAAAGGCACATAAGGTTGATACTATTGTCTTTGATAAAACAGGAACAATAACTGAAGGGAAACCTAGAGTTACAGATATTATATCTGTAAAAAATTTAAAAGAGGATGATATTTTACAAGTTGCAGCAGCTTTAGAACTACACTCTGAGCATCCTTTAGGAGAGGCTATTGTAGAAGAAGCTAAAGAGAGAGGAATTAAACTTCCACCAGTAAAAGATTTTATATCTATTACAGGACAAGGAGTTTGCGGAAAGATAGAAGAAAGTGAAATTTTCATTGGAAATATAAAACTTATGAAAAATAAGGGAATAGAAGTAACAATGGAAGAGGAACTTAATAGATTGGCATCTCAAGGAAAAACTCCTATGTATATGGCATTAGATGGAGAATTTTTAGGAGTAATAGCAGTTGCTGATACTGTTAAAAAGGAGTCTATTGAGGCAATAAGAGAGTTAAAAGAACGTGGATATAAGATAGGTATGATTACAGGAGACAATAAGGTTACAGCTGAAGCAGTAGGAAAACAAGTTGGTATTGATATTATTTTCTCTGAAGTAACACCAGAAGATAAATATTTAAAAGTAAAAGAACTTCAAGAGCAAGGTAGAAATGTGGCTATGGTTGGAGATGGAATAAATGACTCTCCAGCATTGGTTCAAGCTAATATAGGTATTGCCATAGGTGGAGGAACAGATATAGCTATGGAAAGTGCTGATATAGTTCTTATGAAAAAAACTTTAAAAGATGTTATTGTAGCTATGGAGTTAAGTAATGCAACTATGAGAAATATTAAACAAAATTTATTTTGGGCATTTATATATAATAGTTTAGGAATTCCAGTTGCAGCAGGAGTGTTATATCCTTTCACTGGACATCTACTAAATCCAATGATAGCAGGAGGAGCTATGGCAATGAGTTCAGTTTCAGTAGTTTCAAATGCTTTGAGATTGAGAAAGTTTAAGAGATAGTAGAGAGGTGATTTTAGATGGAAAAATTAAAAAATTCTTGTACAGGAAAAGGGTGTATAAATAAAAGTTGTCCTGATTTTAAAAAGAAGATAGAATCAAGAATAAATAGAATAGAGGGGCAAATAAGAGGAATAGGAAGAATGTTAGAAAACAAGGTAAGTTGTGATGAGGTCTTAAATCAAATTTCCTCTGTAAAATCTGCTCTCAATGGTGTAGCAAAACTTATACTTGAATCACATATTAGAAACTGTGTAGTTAATGATATTAAAGCAGGAGAAGAAAATATTACAATATCAGAATTAGTGTATACTTTAAATAAGATGATAGATAAGAGTAATAAGAAGATAAAAGAGGAATTCCCAGAAATAGTACGAAAAATAGAAATAGAAGTAGGAAAGATTAAAGCTTTAGTTGAAGCTGAACATTGTAATGACATTCTTAATGAGATCTCAAACGTAAAAGGAGAGATAGATGGGCTTTCTAAAAAGATACTTGAGTCACATATAAAAAATTGTGTAGTAAAAGGTATCAAAGCAGGAGAAGAAAATAAGGTTATTACAGATCTTTTATATACTTTGAACAAAATGATTAAATAACTTTAATGGGGGAACTTATGAAGAAAATATTAGTAATTGATGATGAATGGAAGATAAGAAAGTTAATAAAGGACTATTTAGTTCGTGAAGGTTATAGTGTAGATGAGGCAGGAGATGGAGAAGAGGGATTGGAGCTTTTCTTTAAAAATAACTATGATATAGTAATTCTTGATATAATGATGCCAAAAATTGATGGTTGGAGTGTATGTAGAAAAATAAGAGAGGAATCTCAAGTGCCAATAATAATGTTGACAGCAAGAGCAGATGAGAGTGATCAACTTTTTGGATTTGAACTTGAAACGGATGAGTATATGGTAAAACCTTTTAATCCAAAACTATTGGTGGCAAAGGTTAAAGCTCTATTTAGAAGAGATGGAAAGATAGCTGAAAAAGCTTGTTTACAATTTGGAGATTTAGTTGTAGATACTTCTAAGAGAGAGGTAAGATTAGGTGATGTAGTTTTAGAATTAACACCTAAAGAGTATGATCTTCTATATTTCTTTATTGAAAATAAGGGGCTAGCTCTTTCAAGAGAGAAAATTTTAAACTCTGTATGGGGTTGGGATTATTTTGGAGATTCAAGAACTGTTGATACACACATAAAAAGATTGAGAAAGAAAATAGGAGATGATTTTATTCAAACAGTAAGAGGGTTTGGATATAAATTCGAGGTAGAGAAATGAAGATAAGATGGAAAATATTTTTCCTTATGTTTAGTGTTGTATTGATGATTATATTAGGATTGATGGTTACTAATACAATATACTTAGAAAAATTTTATATAAAGAATAAAAAGGAAAAGTTAGTTGAATTGGGGCAAATTTTAATTGATCCTAAATATGTTATAGATTTTCAAAATTTAGAGATGCACTCAAATGTAGCAATTTTAATCAAAAGAACAGATGAATTATATAAATTAGAAAAGGAAGCAGTATTACCTAAGGAAGAGATTGAAGAAATAATAGTTAGTTTAAAAAATAGAGAGTATATTTTTAAAGAGATAACACTTCTTGATTATAGAGGAAAAGTTTTAATATTGTTTATGCCTTATATGAAGGATAGATATATTGAGATTATAACTCCACTTAGCTTTATTCAAGAGGGATTAGAGATATCAACACGTTATCATCTTTTAATAATAGTTCTAGCGTTGATTATTGGTTCTTCAATGTCCTTTGTATTTTCCAAAAAAATGACAGATCCTATTTTAGAATTAAAAGAGATCACTCAAAGAATATCACTTCTTGATTTTAATATTAAATTTGAAAAAGAGAGAAAAGATGAGATAGGAGAGTTGGGATATGCCATCAATAAAATGGGTGGAACTCTTGAAAAAAATATTGATGAAATCAATAAAGTTAATAAAAAGTTGATGGAAGATATAGAAAATGAAAAGAGATTGGATAAACTTAGAAAAGAGTTTATTGCCAGTGTTAGCCATGAACTTAAAACACCTATTGCAATTATTCAAGGATATGCTCAAGGATTAATGGAGAATATAGCTGAAACTGAAGAGGATAGAAATTTCTATTGTGAAATTATAGTTGAAGAAAGTTTGAAGATGGACTCTCTTGTAAAAGAACTACTTCTTATAACTCAAATGGATTCTGGGTATTTCAAAATTGAGAAAGAGGAAGTTGATCTATATCAAATGATAAAAGATATCAGAGATAAATATAGCTCTAAAAGTAGAGAAATTAAATATATTGGTGAAAAAAATATTTTTGCTTATTGTGATGAAAAATATATAGATAGAGTTTTAGAAAATCTTGTAGTAAATGCTCTTAAATACTCTACTGGAGATAGAGAGGTAACTATAACTGTTGACGATATTGAAAATAAATATAAAATTATTATTAGTAATGAAAGTGAAAATTTATCAGAAGATGATTTAGAAAATATTTGGACACCTTTCTATCGAGTAAACAAGGCTAGAGATAGAGATGGACATGGTTTAGGACTTGCTATTGTAAGGGGAATTTTAGAAAATCATAAGAGTGCTTTTGGTGTATATATAACAGAAAAAAATACAATAAACTTTTGGTTTGAGTTAGAAAAATCTAGTCTAGATTCATATAAAAAAAATGATAATGAAGATATAGAAGAAATCTGACCTAAAATGATTATTTTTTAAACAAAAAGAAAGTATTTTGGTATTCTAGTGTTGACTTTATAACTTTGAAAGTATATACTAGAGATATGTAAAAATATATTTAAAAAATATTTAATAGATTTAGGGAGGAAAAAATGAGTACAAAAGCAAACTCAAATGCATTTAAGAGATTTACATCATTTTGTGTTTCTATAATGCAAAAATACTTACCAGATCCTTATATATTCTGTGCATTGTTAACTTTCATAGTATTTGTAGGGACAATGGTATTTACAAAACAAACACCAATGGCGATCATAGGTCACTGGACAAAAGGATTCTGGTCTTTACTAGCATTTTCTATGCAAATGGCATTAGTACTAGTAACAGGACATACAATGGCTAGTTCAAAGGTTTTCAAAAATCTATTATCTAGTATGGCTTCAAAATTATCTACACCTAGACAAGCAATTGTTGTAGTAACAATCGTTTCAACAGTAGCATGTATTTTAAACTGGGGATTTGGATTAGTTATAGGTGCAATTTTTGCAAAAGAGATAGCTAAAAAAGTAAAAGGAGTAGATTACAGACTTCTTATTGCTTCAGCTTATACAGGATTCTTAGTGTGGCATGGAGGACTTTCAGGGTCAATTCCTCTACAAATAGCAAGTGATAATCCAGCAGCATTAGCAAAACAAACTGCAGGAGCAATTACAGCTAATATTCCTACAAGTGAAACACTATTTTCACCAATGAATATATTTATTATTTGTGGATTATTAATTATGCTTCCTTTATTAAATAGAGCTATGTATCCAGCTGATGATGAAGTAGTTACAGTTGATCCAAAACTACTAGCTGAATTTGAAGAAGAGCCAATTAATCGTGAACATATGACTCCAGCTGAAAGAATTGAAAACAGTAAAGTAGTTTCAATTATTTTAGGAATTATGGGATGGGTATATATTATTCAATACTTTATTACAAAAGGATTTAACTTAAACCTTAACTTAGTTAACTTTATATTCCTATTTACAGGAATTATTCTTCATGGAACTCCTAGAAAGTTCATAGATGCTTTTGGAGAAGCTACTAAAGGGGCATCAGGAATCCTTCTACAATTCCCATTCTATGCAGGAATCATGGGAATTATGACTGGAACAAATGCTGATGGAGTATCTCTAGCAATATTAATGTCAAACTTCTTTGTTAATATTTCTACTCCAACAACTTTCCCAATCTTCTCATTCTGGAGTGCAGGATTAGTAAACTTCTTCGTACCTTCTGGAGGAGGACAATGGGCAGTTCAAGCTCCTATCGTTATGCCAGCAGGATTAAAAATTGGAGTAAGTGCTGCTAAATCAGCTATGGCTATTGCTTGGGGAGATGCTTGGACAAATATGATTCAACCGTTCTGGGCTTTACCAGCATTAGGAATTGCAGGACTAGGAGCTAAAGATATTATGGGATACTGCCTAATAGTATTAATCTGTTCAGGATTTGTTATTTCAGCAGGATTCCTATTATTCTAGTGAATTAAAATGAAAAAAAATGAGTATTTCTACGAGATAGAAAAAATATATAAAGAGAAACAAAAAGATATAGAAAAGAGATTAAAAGAATTTAAAGAGATATGGGAGAAAGGGAGTAATGAAGATATTCATGCAGAACTTTCTTTCTGTATCCTTACTCCCCAATCAAAAGCTGTAAATGCTTGGAAAGCTATAACTACATTGAGAGAAAATGGTTTATTATTCAATGGAAGTGCTGAAGATATTGTTGAATATCTTAATATAGTTAGATTTAAAAATAATAAGGCTAAGTATTTAGTTGCTCTAAGAGAGCAGATGCAAAATGAAAAGGGAGAGATGATTACTAAAGATTTTTTCAATTCTATTACTGATGTAAAAAAGAAGAGAGAATGGATAGTAAAAAACATAAAAGGAATGGCATATAAAGAAGCAGGGCATTTTTTAAGAAATGTAGGTTTTGGAAAAGAAATTGCTATTTTAGATAGACATATTTTAAAAAATCTAGTAAAATTAGAAGTAATAGAAGATGTTCCTAAGTCTTTAACCCCTAAATTATATTTAGAGATTGAAGAAAAAATGAAAGCTTATTGTAAATTTATAAGTATTCCAATGGATAGTTTAGATTTACTTCTGTGGTATAAAGAAGCAGGAGAAATATTTAAATAAAATAAGTGGTAGGAGGGCAAAATGAAAAACAAATTAGTTACAATGGAAGAAGCTGTATCTCATGTAAAAGATGGAATGACAGTTTTTATTGGAGGATTCTTAGGTGTTGGAACTCCTGAAAAAATAATCGATGCACTAATAGAAAAAGGAGTAAAAGACCTTACAGTTATTGGAAATGATACTGGATACCCTGACAGAGGAATAGGAAGATTAGTTGTAAACAATCAAGTAAAAAAAGTAATTGCTTCTCATATCGGAACAAACCCTGAAACTGGTAGAAGAATGCACACTGGAGAAATGGAAGTAGAACTAGTTCCACAAGGTACTCTAGCTGAAAGAATCAGATGTGGAGGAAATGGACTAGGAGGATTCCTTACACCTACAGGAGTAGGAACAATAGTACAAGAAGGAAAAGAAGTTATAACAGTAGATGGAAAAGACTATCTATTAGAAAAACCTCTAAAAGCAGATGTAGCTTTACTTAATGGTTCAATAGTAGACGAACTAGGAAACATAATTTATGCTAAAACTACTAAAAACTTTAACCCTATGATGGCAACTGCTGCAGATACAGTTATAGTTTTTGCTGAAAACTTAGTAAAAGCAGGAGAAATTGATCCAGATCACGTAATGACATCAAGAATATTCGTAGACTACATAGTAAAATAGGAGAGGTGAAATAGAATGGAATTAGATAAAAAAACAACAAGAGAATATATAGCAAAAAGAGTTGCTCAAGAATTTAGAGATGGATACGTAGTAAACTTAGGAATAGGATTACCTACATTAGTAGCTAACTATGTACCAGAAGGAATGGATGTAGTATTCCAATCAGAAAACGGAATTATAGGAGTAGGAGCTGCTCCAGAAGCTGGAAAAGAAGATAAAGATATGATCAATGCTGGAGGAGGATTTGTAACTGTTCTTCCAGGAGCACAATTCTTTGACTCAGCTACTTCATTTGGAATTATCAGAGGAGGACACGTAGACGCTACTGTTCTAGGAGCTCTTCAAGTAGATAAAAAAGGAAACTTAGCTAACTGGATGGTACCAGGAAAAATGGTTCCAGGAATGGGTGGAGCTATGGACCTAGTTGTTGGAGCGAAAGAAGTTATAGTTGCTATGGAACATACTTCAAAAGGAGCAGTAAAAATTCTTGATGAATGTACTCTTCCACTAACAGCTGTTGGTGTAGTAGACTTAATCATCACTGAAAAAGGTGTTATTAAAGTAACTCCAGAAGGATTAGTAATTACTGAAGTAAGTCCTTACTCTTCAATTGAAGATATAAAAGCATCAACTGGAACTGAATTAAAAGTTGCTGATGATGTAAAAATCTTAACTCTTTAATTAAAAAATGATATTAAAAGCCTTAGTTTTTTACTAGGGCTTTTTTTATTTTTGACATATTCTTGACAAAAAAATATGTAACTATTTAATAGAATAATATATTTTGATAATACAAAAATTTTTTATAATATTATTTGTAAAAGAGTTGAAAAATTGTTATAATAAAAATTGAGATTGTCTCAACTGAGACTAATTAAAATATATACAAGATTAGTAAGAATTTAGGAGGAAAATAGTGAAAAAAGCTTCAATCATAACTTATGGTTGTCAAATGAACGTAAATGAAAGTGCAAAAATAAAGAAGATATTTCAAAATTTAGGATATGAAATAACTGAAAATATAGATGAAACAGATGTAGCTTTTCTTAATACATGTACAGTAAGAGAGGGAGCAGCTACACAAATATATGGAAAATTAGGTGAATTAAAACATATAAGAGAACAAAGAGGAACAATAATAGGTGTAACTGGTTGTTTTGCTCAAGAACAGGGAAAAGAGTTGCTAAAGAAATTCCCATATATTGATATAATAATGGGAAATCAAAATATAGGAAGAATTCCTCAAGCTTTAGATGATATTGAACATAAGACATCAAAGCATCTAGTATATACTGATTGTGAAGATGAATTACCACCAAGATTAGATGCAGAATTCGATTCAAAGAAAACAGCTTCAATTTCAATCACTTATGGTTGTAACAATTTCTGTTCATACTGTATCGTACCTTATGTAAGAGGTAGAGAGAGATCAGTTCCACTTCAAGAGATAATTCATGATGTAAAACAATATGTTGAAAAAGGTTATAAAGAGATAATATTACTTGGACAAAATGTAAATTCATATGGAAAAGAGTTTAAAAATGGAGATAACTTTGCAAAACTTTTAGAAGAGATTTGTAAAGTTGAAGGAGATTTTATAGTAAGATTTGTTTCTCCACATCCTAGAGATTTTACAGATGAAGTTATAGATGTAATAGCTAAAAATGAAAAGATAGCTAGATCTTTACATCTTCCACTACAATCAGGTTCAACAAGAGTATTAAAAATGATGAATAGAGGATACAGTAAAGAACAATATATAGCTTTAGCTAATAAGATAAAAGAGAGAATACCTGGAGTAGCTTTAACAGCTGATATTATAGTTGGATTCCCTGGAGAAACAGAGGAAGATTTCTTAGATACTTTAGATGTTGTAAGACAGATTCAATTTGAAAATTCATTTATGTTTATGTACTCTATAAGAAGGGGAACAAAAGCAGCAACAATGGACAATCAAATTGATCCTGAAGTGAAAAAAGATAGACTTCAAAGATTGATTGAGGTACAAAATCAATGTTCTCTAGCAGAGAGTGAAAGCTATAAAGGTAAAACTGTTAGAGTTTTAGTAGAGGGAGAAAGTAAGAAGAACAAAGAGGTTTTAACAGGAAGAACATCTACTAATAAGATAGTTTTATTTAAAGGAGATAAAGTTTTAGAAGGAACTTTTGTAAATGTAAAGATAAATGATTGCAAAACTTGGACTTTATATGGTGAAATTGTAGAATAGGAAGTGATATGAGTGGATATAGAAAAGCTAGATGAATTTCTTTTAAAAGAACTTCAAGAGATAGCAAAGCAGCTGGGGATAGTATATAAATCGGGGACAAAGAAAGCTGAATTAAAAAATTTAATAGCAGAAGATATCCACGAAAAAGAGGGAATGGATATAGCTTGGGGGACATTAGAAGTACTTACTGATGGGTATGGGTTTTTAAGAAATACAAGCTTAGAAAAAGATATCTATGTGTCTGCTTCACAAATTAGAAAATTTAAGATGAGAACAGATGATAGAGTAGTTGGAGAGGTAAGATCTAGTGTTGAAGATGATAGAAACTATGCTTTAAGAAGAGTTTTGTTAGTGAATAATGGAACTTTAGAAGAGGCAGAAGCTAGAGTACCTTTTGAAGATCTTGTACCAGCTTATCCTACTGAAAGATTTATTTTGGAAACAGATAAAGAAAATATTTCTGGAAGAATAATAGATCTTATTGCTCCAATAGGAAAGGGACAGAGAGCATTGATAATAGCTCCACCAAAAGCTGGGAAAACAATGTTAATAAGTAGCATAGCAAATGCAATGTTAGCAAAAGATAAAAATGCAGAGGTTTGGATTCTTTTAATAGATGAAAGACCAGAAGAGGTTACAGATATAAAAGAAAATGTAACAGGTGCAAAAGTGTATGCTTCTACCTTTGATGAAGATCCTAAAAATCACACTAAAGTTACAGAAACAATACTTGAAAAGGCTAAAAGAAAAGTAGAAAATGGAGAAAATATTGTTATTCTTATGGATTCATTGACAAGATTAGCAAGAGCTTATAATATAGTGATGCCATCAAGTGGAAAACTAATTTCAGGAGGAATAGATCCAACAGCACTTTACTATCCTAAAAACTTTTTTGGAACAGCAAGAAATATTAGAGGTGGAGGAAGCCTTACTATAATAGCTACAGTTTTAGTAGATACTGGAAGTAAGATGGATGATATAATCTATGAAGAGTTTAAATCTACAGGAAACTGTGATATACATTTAGATAGAAATTTGGCAGAATTGAGAATATTTCCGGCCATAGATATTCAACGTTCTGGAACAAGAAAAGAAGAGCTTTTAATTCCAAAGGAAAAGCTAGAAAGTATTTGGAGTATTAGAAGATATTTAGCAGATTTTGACAGAGCAACTGCTGCAAAGAAACTTATAGATACAATAAAAAGTACTGAAAGTAATGATAAGCTCTTAGAAATATATGATAAAGGGGATAAGAGGGGTAAGAATGAAATCTAAATTAAAAATATTTTTATTATTGTCAGTTGCTTTTTACTTTGGAATAGAGTTATTAAATCCTTTTAAAGAAGAGGTAGTAGATTTAAAAAAATTTACAGATTACTATGAGGAAACTAATGAGGAAAATGGAGGAGTTTCTGTATTAGCAGATAGCTTTTATACATTTGAGAAAGAGTATAATTTTCCAAATGAATATAAATCATTAGAGAAGATAAAGGGAACAGAGGATGGGAAAGCTGAAACAACAGAGGTTGTAGAGGAAGGAATAGTAGTAGAAGATACTAAATCAGAAAAGAAAATTCCTGAAAAAAGAGAGTATATAGTTAAAGAGGGGGATACAATTTCTGAAATTGCTTCTCTTAATGGAATGACTATGGATATGCTACTTGCTAACAATCCTAATATCTCTGTAAAAAATTTAAAGATAGGGCAAAAGTTAACTGTTGTATCTGAGAATGGAATTTTTTATAAAGTTGAAAAGGGAGATTCTCTTTACAAGATAGCATCTAAATTTAAAATGAAGGTAGATGATATTCTTGCATATAATGAAGTAGAAGAGAAAAGTTTAAAGATAGGACAAAGTATATTTCTAAAAAATCCAGACTTAAAAGCTTTAAATAGAAGTTCTGGAAAGAAAAGTGGTGGATCATCAAGTGGAACTGTTGTAGCTTCAGCAGGATTTAGATATCCAGTTGAATATAGAGGAGTAAACAGTCCATATGGAAGTAGATTTCATCCTGTTTTAAAAAGATATATATTCCATTCAGGAGTTGATTTAAAAGCTAGATATGTTCCTCTTCGTGCAGCACAAAGTGGAAGAGTTAGTTTTGCAGGATATATGAATGGTTATGGAAAAATAATAATACTTAAACACTCTTCAGGATATGAGACAAGATATGCTCATCTTGATAAAATAGGTGTAAAAGTAGGGCAAAATGTTAATAAGGGAGAGTTAATAGGAAAAACTGGAATGTCAGGAAGAGTAACAGGGCCTCATCTGCATTTTGAAATTAGAAAAAATGGAAAAACACAAAATCCAATGAGTCATCTTGGAAAAAAATAATAAAACTAAAGTCCTGTATTTCAGGACTTTTTTATTAAGGAGTTGAAGAATTTTGAAAAACACAAGAGAAGTAAAAGTTGGAAATCTTATAATTGGTGGTGGGAATAGAGTTGTAATTCAATCTATGACAAACACTATCACAAGTGATGTAGAGAAAACAGTAGCACAAATTAAAGAGTTAGAAAAAGCTGGTTGTGAATTAGTTAGAATGACAATAAATAATTTAGAGGCAGCAGAGGCTATAAAAGAGATAAAAAAGAGAGTATCTATTCCTTTAGTTGCTGATATTCATTTTGATTATAAACTTGCACTGGCAGCTATGGAAAATGGGATAGATAAGTTAAGAATAAACCCTGGAAATATAGGATCAGATGAAAATGTAGAAAAAGTTGTTAAAATGGCAAAGGAGAAGAGGATCCCTATAAGAATAGGAGTAAACTCTGGTTCAATAGAAAAAGATATACTAAAAAAATATGGTAAACCAACTGCTGAAGGAATGGTTGAAAGTGCAATATATCATATAAATCTTTTGGAAAAATATGATTTCCATGATATTGTAATCTCTTTAAAAGCAAGTAATGTAAAGATGATGGTAGAGGCCTATAGAAAGATTAATGAACTTGTAGATTATCCATTACATTTAGGTGTAACAGAAGCTGGAACTGCATTTCAAGGAACAGTAAAGTCAGCTATAGGAATAGGAAGCCTTCTTGTAGATGGAATAGGAGATACAATTAGAGTTTCTTTAACAGAAAATCCAGTTGAGGAGATAAAAGTAGCCAAGGAGATTTTAAAAGTTTTAGGATTAGTGGAAACAGGAGTTGAGATAGTATCATGTCCAACTTGTGGAAGAACAGAGATAGATTTAATTGGATTGGCTAAAAAAGTTGAGAAGGAATTTGAAAATGAGCAACGTAAAATAAAAATAGCAGTAATGGGTTGTGTTGTAAATGGACCTGGAGAAGCTAGAGAGGCTGACTATGGTGTGGCTGGTGGAAAAGGTGAAGGAGTGCTATTTAAAAAGGGTGAAATAGTAAAAAAAGTAAAAGAGTCTGAAATATTAGTTGAATTGAAAAAGATGATAATGGAGGACGAGAAAAATGAAAAAGATAAAAGGGATTTGGATAATTAATCTAATATTTTTAATCTTATTAACAGGTTGTGCCTCTATAAAAAGTAGTAAAGAGGTTTCTTTAATAAAATCAGAAGGAAGAAAGCAACTTATAGTTAACTATAATAGAAATCAAGTTCGCTCAGTAAGAATAAAAAATGTTGTTTTGGATTCAGGAGTTCCCTATTATTTAGAGCCTGGAGAGTATAGAATGACTTATCAAGAAACACCTATAATAAGTGGAGCATTTGATTTTAGTTATAGAGATAGAGATGACAGAGACTCAGGAAGAAGTTTTTCAGAGAGACCGATGCTTAACTCTAAAATTATAGATCTTCAAGAAGACACTATAATAGATTTAGAAGGAAAAACTTTTGGGATAAGTGGAGGAGTAAAGGTAAATAGCAAAAAAACTTATTAAGTATAAACTTTTTAAGAAAAAGGAACGTCTAATTAATATAATAACTTTGTGAGGGTATAAGAACATGGACTTTGATGAGATTTTCGAGCAGTATTTCGATAGGATATATTACAAAATATTAGGTGTGGTAAAGAATCCTGAAGATGCAGAGGATATATCTCAGGAGGTCTTTATGAGTGTTTATAAAAATCTGAGCAAATTTAGAGCAGATAGTAATATTTATACATGGATCTATAAAATAGCTATTAACAAAATTTATGACTTTTTCAGGAAAAGAAAGGTTGAATTAGACATAAATGAAGAGATTTTAGCCTTAGAGTGTAACTCAGATATAGATACACCTATTATATTGGAAGAAAAATTAAAAGAGTTATCTTTAGAAGAGAGAGAGATAGTAGTTTTAAAAGATATTTATGGATATAAGTTAAAAGAGATAGCTGATATGAAAGCTATGAATATATCCACAGTGAAATCAGTATATTATAAAGCTATCAGAGATATGGGAGGAAATTAATATGACGCCTAAAGAGAGAGTAAGAGCTAATATTTACAAAACTCTATTAGAAGAGGAAAAGAGAAAAAATAAGAGAAAATCTTTATTTTCATTATCTTTATTTGTGCTAGGAATGTTTACAAGTTCAACTTATCAAATGCTTTTTAAAGAAACAAATTTAAATTCTATGGATAAGTATGTAATAAATAGAAATGTAAGTGAGAAGTTTTTAGATAAAAACGATATTACTTTAGATCATATTTTTTCAGACTCAATGTTTGATGATAAAAAAGTAGAAATAAATACAGAAGATTTATTCGGATTAGATGTACAGATTTAGTGGAGGAGAATAAATGAGAAAGTTTTTAAGTGGTCTATTTATTATGATGGCATTTTCATCTTTAGCACTTGCTGATAATAGTGGGCTTGGAATAGTATCAGATGAAGATTTTAAAAAAGTTGGAGTTTCACAAGAGAATATAAATAAGGCTAAAGGTATGGTTGGAAAAGTAAGTACAAACTATAAGATGCTACTTTTAGAGAAAAAACAACTTGAATTAGAAGTAAATAAGTATGTTCTTGATGGAGCAGAACAAAATTTAGCTGAGATAGATGCACTATTTGATAGAATAGGAGATATTGAAGCTAATATCTTAAAAGATAGAATTAGAAGTCAAATAGAGATGCAAAAATATATAACTCAAGAACAATATATAAAAGCAAGAGATATAGCTATTAGACGTATAAATGAATCAAGAAATAAATAGGGTAAGATAGACATCTTTAGGAGAAAGATATGTTAAAAAAAAGTTTGATGGCTCTATTTTTAGTGTTGTCTTGTATGGTAGTATATGGAAATTGTTGTTCAAATGTAAATAAGAATTATCACTCTTCTTATAGTAATGGAAAGATCTATGAAAGAGGAGATATTCAAAATGGAATGAGACAAGGAGAATGGCTTGTTTTTTATGAAAATGGAAATATTAAAGAAAAGATAGTATATAAGGACAATAAGAAAAATGGAGAGTATTTTAGGTTCTATGAAAATGGACAACTAAAGTATAGAGCGATGTATGTAGATGATAAAATTGAGGGAAATTATGTTACCTTTGATGAAGGTGGATATTTAGATGAGATTATAAATTATATTGATGATAAACCACAAGGAATAAGTTTTAAATTTTATGATGGTGGTAGAATAAAAGAGAGTAGAGTTTATAAGAAAGATGGAACAATTATTCAACGTAATTATAATCAAAATAAAGATTTAGATTTTTTAAATAATTAGATAAAAGCACTTAGAATTTTATTAAGTTAAGATTTTAAGTGCTTTTTTTAATTGAAGGATAAGTTTATAAACTATAATTTATCATTCTAATTTACGTTTATAAAACTTATATTTTTTAACATCAATTTGACTCCATGTCAGTGAATAAAGAATCCCTAGGCTCATTCCGTTGAAAATGCAAAACTCACTCGCAAGCTCGCTCAAACACGTTGCATTTTCTTAACTGCATTTCGCTAAGGGCTTCTAATATTCACTTCTAAATTACGTCAACTTGATGTTAGGGATAATTTACTTTTTTAATTAGAGTTATTCTTAATATCAGCTAAATGTAATTTGGAGAAGAATATTAGAGAGAGTTATGAAATCTGACACTAAAAATTCCGACGTGTTTGAGACGAAGTCGAGTTTCGGAATTTTAGTCAGATGAGTTTTACTCTCTCTTTATTCTTTGACATGGAATTTAGCTGATATTTAAAAGAAATTTAGATAACTTAACTTGACTAATAATCGCTAAAAGCAAAGGGACTTTGTCAAAACCTAACGATACACAAGAAAAAATGAATTTAGTTAGCTAAATTATAGTTTAAATAAAAAAAGAGCCAAGTTAGTAAATAACTAAACTTGACTCTAAGTAACTATTAAAAGTTATTTTTCTTCAACTTCCTCTTCAATAACTTCTATTATCTCTTCAGTATCATCATGATCTTCGTGATTATTTTCAAATCTTCTAGTAATATGAGTCATTATGTTTAAAATAACATAAGTAAATGTAACAATGAATAAGCTATATTTTAAAGTAACAACTACTGCTAAAATAAATGGTCCTGCGAACTTTTTAGGTATAAAAGGAAAAGCTTTATCAGGAGTTTTAAATTTCATAGTACTAACCATAAGTACAGCAGCTATTACAGTTATAGCAATAAAAATATCTAAATTAAAAAGATCCACATCGAAATTTTTTCTCATAGTATCACAGAAAAGAATATATGAGCAAACCATTGATGCTGCACTAGGAATAGGCATTCCACTAAAGTCACCTTTTTCACTAGAAGCAACTGTTATAATGTTGAATTTAACCAATCTCATAATACCACAAAGAGCATATAGGAATGAAACTGGAAGAATAAATGCACTTCTAGCAACATTTGCCATAAGAATATTATAAACTAAAAGGCTAGGAGCTAGTCCAAATGATACAGCATCACAGAAAGAGTCAAACTCTTTACCGAATTCACTGAAAGCATCTAATTTTCTAGCTGTTTTTCCATCTAGTCCATCACAAACCATTGCTAAGATAATAAACCATATAGCTTGAATAAATTCTCCCTTACTAGAAGCAGTAATACTCATATAACCTAGGAATAGTCCAGCAGCAGTAATAGCATTAGGGGCTATATATTTTCTTTTTACCATAAAAAATTCATCTCCTTAATTAACAAATAATCAGTTAATTTTAACATAAAAAAAACTTTTTTTCAATTTAATATTAGAATCTCATAGAAATTAAGATGTATAAATAATAAAAAAACTATTTATTTTTTATAAAAAATTAGATAAAATCTAAATATGAAAATTTTTGTAAGAATGAGAGGAGAAAATTTTGGATAGAAAAAAGTTGCAAAGTTTATTTTCTGAAATAGATAGTACCTTAATAGGAAGTTTCTGTGATGATATAGAGCTATGTCAGCAGATAGATTATCCAGTATATACTAAATATTTTTACCCACCACAATTTTGGAGTAGATTGAATAGTATAAATGAAGGGGTAGATTTTGAAACAATTGGATTAAATGATAGCTGTGAAAAAAGAATGATAGGAATAATCCCAAAAGATTTTGATAGAGAATTTTTAGAATTTCCTGTAAAATATTTTAAAATAATAAATAGTTCAAAATTTAAAGAGTTAGAGCACAAACATTTTTTAGGGACAATAATGTCTTTAGGGATAAAAAGAGAGATATTAGGGGATTTAATAGTAAAAAATGGTGTTTGTTATGGTATAATAAATGAAGAGCTATTTGATTTTTTAGTTGATAATTTAAAAGAGATAGGTAAAACTCCAGTAAAGATTGAGGAGATAAAATTTCAAGAGATACCTGAAAGTGAATTTATAGATATTGTAGAAAGTGTAGCATCAATGAGATTTGATGTGATAGTTTCAGCATTAGGGAACTTCTCAAGAAATGATGGAAGTGAAAAAATAGAAGCTGGGGAAGTATTGTTAAATTATGGAATGGAAAAAGAAAAAAGCAGAGTAATCAAGGAGAAGGATATTATCTCTATAAGGAAAAAAGGAAAATTTATAATTGAATCAATCTTAGGAGAAACTAAAAAGGGAAAAACTAGAATTTTAGCTAAAAAATTCAGTTAAGGAGTTGAAGGTATGAATATAAAAAAGATTGGAATGGGAGTTTTAGGAGCTTTTGTTATTTTGTTAGGTGGAGCATATCTATCAAAAGATCTTATAGTAAAGTATATTCTTGAGGAGAAATTAACAGAGTTAAATAAAGGAAAGGTTGATATTGGAAGTGTTGATTTTTCACCTTTTAGTAAGAGAATAGTTGTAAAAGATATTGATTTTACAAGTCAAAGAGATGGAATGAAAAACTTTGTAACTATTGGGGAGTTTAATGCTGATTATGATGTATATATCTCAGATAAGAAGGTTCTTATAAGTGAAGCACATATTATTAAATTTGATTTTTTAACAGATAGAAAGACTGATGGAAGTATAGATGGAAACTTTAATAAAAAGCCTTTAGATGCTTATCAAGTTGTAATTCCAGCAGATACAGAAGAGAGTAAAAATAAAATAGTAAAAAATATTGAAAATAGCTATTTAGATCAAATTAGAATAAATGATTTAAGCCTAAACAATATATTAAAATCAGAGTATGAGAAAAATAATTCACTGTTAGATGAAAAGAAAAATTATTGGGAAACTAGAATAAAAGAGATAGAAAATGGAGTAGAATTTAAAGAGATAAGAAAAAATCTGAAAAAAGTAAGTAACTTAAAAAATCCATTAGATATTTTTAAAATGGATAGAGAGGTTAAAGAGATTCTTCAATCTGCTAAAGCTTTAAATGAAAAACTTTCAGTAGAGAAAGAACAGATGAAGTTAGATCTTCAAGATATGAAAAACTCCCCAGAACTTCAATTTTCTGTGGATAAAGGTATTGATAATTTTGTAAAAAATGGTGAAATTGTAATAAAGGACTTAGATACATTAGTAAATATCTACTTAAACCAAGTGTATGAGAAAAAAATGTATGAACTTGTAGTTAAGTATAGAGAGGTAGTAAAAGAACTAGAGTTAAGAAAAGAAGAGGATAAAAAAGCTGTTAATAAATGGGAATTATATATAGAGGAATTGGATATTACTTCTGAAACATATGGATTTATGTTAAATGGAGAGGTACATAATATCTCTAGTAGAATTTCAAGAAATACAGAAAATATAAGTTTTATGTTAACAGGAGATAAAAATCAAAGTCACGGGAAAATGGATGGTTATTTCAATTTAGACGTTCCTGAGGGATATATAAATATAGATATTCAAAAAGTTGATTTAGATGAGTTAAAAGAGTTTAATGATTATATAAATGGTGGAACAGCTGCAATGACTCAAAAAACTATCTTATCTAAGGAAGATATAATCACTTCAGGAAATCTGAATATTAATAATATGAATCTGAATGGAAGAAGTATTGTAGATACTATGAATTTAAAAATGCCACTGCTTAAAGAGATGATAATTCCTCTATTAAGTGAGGTAAAAAATGGAAAGATTAGCTATGGCTATGATTCTCAAACAAGAAGAGTATATGTAAAAAGTAATCTATCTAAAGAGATTACAAGAATCTTAAATAGCAATAATGGATATTGGAAGAAAAAAATATCTGAAGATTTGAAAAAAGCTAGTGAATCAGAGATTTTAAAATATGAAAAATTATTGAGAGAAAAAGAGGAAGAGATTAGAAAAGTTTCAGAAGAAAATTTAAATATTCAAATAGGTGAACTTGAAAAGATTGATGAACAGATAAAATATCTTAAATCAAAAAATAAAAAGGACATTTTAAATGAGTTATTTCAAAGGTTTTAAAATTAATGATTGACGGATAGGGAAAAAATTGATATAATTAATCGTCATGGAAATTGTTTGGGGAATTTTATGGCGTAATAGTATCGAACCGTGTCAGGTCTGGAAGGAAGCAGCACTAAGGTATTTATTACGGGTATAGAATCTGCTTCACTCAGTTTTCATGGCACTAAAAAAGTTCACATAGGAAGAAGCAAAGCTTCTTCCTTTTTTTATAACTAACCTAAGATTTTGGTTAAATAGAGAGTTTACATTGATAAGAGCAGTAGTTTTATGGTATAATTAATATTCAAAGAGGTGAAAGTTTTAATGAGTATATTAGACAGATTAAATGATAGACAAAGAGAAGCTGCATCTAAAATAGAGGGAGCATTGTTAATACTTGCAGGGGCAGGATCAGGAAAAACAAGAACTATTACATATAGGATAGCTCATATGATACGAGAGATAGGAATCTCTCCATATAGTATTTTAGCTGTTACATTTACAAATAAAGCAGCTAAAGAGATGAAAGAGAGAGTAGAGGATTTAATTGGTGAAGATGCTAAAAAAACAATGATATCTACATTTCACTCTTTTGGGTTAAGACTTCTTAGAATATATGGAGATCGTTTAGGATATGGAGCAAACTTTACTATCTATGATACAGATGATCAAAAGAGGGTAGTAAAAGGTATTTTAAAGGAGTTAGTAGTTAAGGATAAAAACTTAACTGAAGGAATAATAGTATCAAAAATTTCTAAATTAAAAGAGGAAGAGACTCCAATAGAAGAGTACGAAAAATCAGAGGGAAATTATAATCAAAATGCTAAAATTATAGCTGAAGTATATAGAAGATACAATATAGTTTTAAAAAATAATAATGGAATGGATTTTTCAGATATCTTAGTAAATACTAAAAAAATCTTAGAAATACCAGATGTTCTAAATAGAATACAGGAAAAATTTAGATATATAATGGTAGATGAGTATCAAGATACAAATAATATTCAATATAATATTATTAATAAAATTGCTAAAAAATATGGAAATATCTGTGTTGTTGGAGATGAAAATCAAAGTATATATGGATTTAGAGGAGCTAATATTCAAAATATATTAGATTTTGAAAAAGATTATCCAGATGCAGAAGTTGTAAAATTAGAGGAAAATTATCGTTCAACATCAGTGATACTAGATGCAGCTAATGCTGTAATAAAAAATAATACAAGTGCTAGAGATAAAAAACTTTGGACTAAAAAGACAAGTGGAGAAAAGATAAAAGTTCTTTCATGTGTAGATGGAAGAGAAGAGGTTTCTTTAATTATAAATGAAATTTTAAAAGGAAAAGTCCAAGAGGGTAAAAAATATAGAGATTTTACAATTTTATATAGAATAAATGCTCAATCAAGACTTTTTGAAGAGGGATTTTTAAGAAATAATATCCCATATAAAGTTTTTGGTGGTATGCAATTCTATCAAAGAGCAGAGATAAAAGATGTTATTGCTTATCTTTCAGTAATTAATAATACTCAAGATAGTCTAAATTTAACTAGAATTTTAAATGTTCCTAAGAGAAAAATAGGGGATAAAAGTTTAGAAAAAATAAATGACTTTGCAAAAGAAAATGGAATTTCAGTTTATGAAGCATTAGGAAAATCTCAGGAGATAACTACTTTAACTGCTAATATGAGAATAGTTCTTTCAGAGTTTTATGATATGATGGAATATTTTAGAGAGATTAGTGAAAGCGAAACTGTTTCTGAACTTTTTAAAACTTTAGTTAAAAAGATCAAATATTATGATTATTTAGATAGTACATACGAAGATGCAGAAAGTAGAAGAGAGAATATAGAAGAGTTAAAAAACTCTATTACAGAAATGGAAAAAGTTGTAGAAACTATGACATTAAGAGAGTATCTTGAAAATGTTTCATTGGTAAGTGCAACTGATAATCTTGAAGAGGAGAGAGATTATGTAAAACTGATGACTATCCATAACTCAAAAGGGTTAGAGTTTCCAAATGTATTTATAGCAGGAATGGAAGATGAAATTTTTCCAGGACAAAGAGCAATGTTTGAACCTAAAGAGCTAGAAGAGGAGAGAAGACTTTGTTATGTTGCTATAACAAGAGCAGAGGATAGATTATACATCTCTTATGCAGCTAATAGATTTATGTATGGACAAGAAAGTTTTAGAACTCCATCAAAATTTATTGATGAGATTCCAGAAAACTTACTAGAACGTAATACAAAAGTTATAGAAATTAAAAGAGAAAAGCCAAAATCAGATCTATCACAATTTAAAAAGGTAATAACTCTTGATGATTTGAAAAAAAATGCACAAACAAAATCATTTCCATATTCAATTGGAGAAAAAGTTTTCCATAAAAAATTTGGTTTGGGAATTGTCATAGGGGTAAATGAAAAGAAAGTTGAGATAAATTTTGTTGATGGAAAAAGAGAGATTGCTATGGCAGTTGCAGATAAATTTTTAACTAAAAATTAAGAAAGGGGTTAAGATGTATAGAAAGACATTAGCAAAAGAGATAAGCTATTCAGGAATAGGGCTTCACAAAGGTGAAAATATAGATATGAAATTAATTCCACATGATAAAGGGATTATTTTTGTAAGAAAAGATCTTGAAGAGGGAAAGAATCAGATAATTCTTGATATAGAAAATACTTTTGATCTAACTAGAGGGACAAATCTTCACAATGAATATGGAGCAGAGGTTTATACAATAGAGCATTTTTTATCAGCGCTATATGTTGCAGGAATAACAGATTTGATAGTAGAGTTAAATGGAAATGAACTTCCTATCTGTGATGGAAGTGCTAAGAAATTTATTGAACTATTTGAAGAGGCTGGAATTAAAGAGTTAGCTGAAAAAGTAGAACCTATAGTACTTAAAGAGCCGATATATTTAAGTGTAAATGATAAAAACATAGTGGCATTACCATATGATGGATATAAGATAACTTATACAATAAAATTTAATCACACTTTCTTAAAATCACAATTAGCTGAGTTTGATATAGATTTAGAAACTTATAAAAAAGAGATAGCACCAGCAAGAACTTTTGGTTTTGATTATGAGATAGAGTATTTGAAACAAAATAATCTAGCTCTTGGAGGAACTCTTGAAAATGCTATTGTTATTAAGAAAGATGGAGTTTTAAATCCAGATGGATTAAGATTTGAAGATGAGTTTGTAAGACATAAAATGCTTGATATAATAGGAGATTTTAAAGTTTTAAATAGACCTATTAAAGCTCATATAATAGCAATCAAAGCAGGACATGCTTTAGATATAGAATTTGCAAAATTATTAAAGAAAAATTAGTAAAAGAAAACTTAGGAGGAAAACATGTTAGATACTTTAGAAATTATGAAAAGAATTCCACACAGATACCCATTTTTATTAGTGGATAGAATTATTGAGGTTAATAAAGAGGAACAAAAAATAAAAGGATTAAAAAATGTAACTATCAATGAGGAGTTCTTTAATGGACACTTTCCAGGACATCCTATAATGCCAGGAGTTCTTATTGTTGAAGGAATGGCTCAATGTTTAGGAGTACTTGTAATGGATGGAATTGAAGGGAAAGTTCCTTACTTTGTAGGAGTTGAAGGGGCAAAATTTAAAAGTCCTATAAGACCTGGAGATCAAGTAATTTATGAAGTTGAAGTAGAAAAAATAAAAAGAAACTTTGTAAAAGCTCATGGAGTAGCAAAAGTAGATGGAACAGTAGCTTGTGAGGCGACATTTACATTCTGTATAACAGATAAATAAGATTGGGGGAGTTTAGGTTGGTAGAAATTCATAGCACTGCTATCATTGAAGAGGGAGCAGTTATAGAAGATGGAGTAAAAATAGGACCTTACTGTATTATAGGAAAAGATGTAAAAATAGGAAAAAATACAGTTTTACAATCTCATGTAGTTATAGAGGGAATAACAGAAATAGGAGAAGAAAATACAATTTTTTCATTTGTTTCTATTGGAAAAGCTTCTCAAGATTTAAAATATAAAAATGAACCAACAAAAACTATTATAGGAAATAGAAACTCAATAAGAGAGTTTGTAACTATCCACAGAGGTACAGATGATAGATGGGAAACAAGAATAGGAAGTGGAAATCTATTGATGGCTTATGTTCATGTGGCTCATGATGTTATTATTGGTGATGGATGTATTCTTGCAAATAATGTAACATTAGCTGGACATGTGGTAGTAGATAGTTTTGCTATAATAGGAGGACTTACACCAGTACATCAATTTTGTAGAATAGGATCATATTCTATGATTGGTGGAGCTAGTGCTGTAAATCAAGATATCTGTCCTTTTGTATTAGCTGAAGGAAATAAAGCAGAGATAAGAGGATTAAATAGTATAGGCTTAAGAAGAAGAGGTTTCACTGATGAGGAGCTTTCTAATCTTAAAAAAGTTTACAGAATAATATTTAGAAATGGACTTCCATTAAAAGAGGCAATTAAACAAGCTGAAGAACAATATGGAGAGGATAAAAATATAAAATATCTTCTAGAATTTATCAATGGAAGTAACAGGGGGATAACAAGATAATGGAAAAGATAGGAATAATAGTAGGTAATGGAAAGTTACCCCTTTATTTCTTGCAAGAGGCTGAAAAGCAAAATATCAGTGTTTTCCCAATAGGACTTTTTGATACTATTGAACCTGAAATTAAAGAATACAGCTCTTTTAAAGCATTTAATATTGGGGAAGTAGGAGGAATAATAAAACATTTTCTTCTAAATGGAATAGATCAAATAGTGATGCTTGGAAAAGTAGAAAAAGAACTTATTTTTAAAGAGATGAAATTAGACAAATATGGAGAGGAACTTCTGAAGAGATTACCTGACAAGAAGGATGAGACTCTCCTTTTTGCAGTTATAGCATTTTTTAGATTAAATGGAATAAAAGTTTTACCTCAAAATTATCTTTTGAAAAATTTTATGTTTGAAGATAGATGCTATACTAAAATAGTTCCAACTTCTGAAGAGTTTAAAACTATAAAAATAGGGATGGAAGCTGCTAAAGCTCTAAGTGAAGTAGATGCAGGACAAACAGTTGTATGTAAGGATTCCTCAGTAGTTGCTCTTGAAGGAATCGAAGGAACAGATAAAACTATTTTACGTGGAGGAGAGTTAGCAGGAGATAGAACAATTATAGTTAAAATGTCTAGACCTCAACAGGATATGAGAGTTGATATACCTGCTGTTGGAATAGAGACTATAAAGAGAGCTGTTGCAATAAAAGCTAGAGGAATAGTTGGGGAAGCTGGAAAAATGCTATTTTTAAATAGAGATGAAGCTATAAAATTAGCTGAAGAAAATAATCTCTTTATAATGGGAGTAAAGGTTTAAAGGAGATGCTTATGAAATTTTTTGTATCAACAGGAGAGGTATCAGGAGATCTCCATCTTTCCTATCTTGTAAAAGCTATACATCAAGAGAATAAAAATATAAAGTTCTATGGAGTAGCAGGAGAGCATAGTAAAGCTCAAGGGGTAGAGATTATTCAAGATATAACAGAGTTAGCTATAATGGGTTTTACAGAGATAATAAAAAAATATAGTTTCTTGAAGAAAAAAGCCAATGAATATATAGAATTTATAAAAAAAGAGAAGATAGATAAAGTTATTTTAGTAGACTATGGAGGATTTAATCTAAAGTTCTTGGAGCTTTTAAAAAAAGAGGTTCCTGAAGTTGAAGTATTCTACTATATTCCACCAAAATTATGGATATGGGGAAAAGGGAGAATAAAAAAACTTGTAAAGGCTGATCATATAATGGTCATATTTCCTTGGGAAGTTGATTTTTATAAAAAAGAGGGAGTAAAAGTTGTATATTTTGGAAATCCTTTTGTAGATAAATACTCAGTAGTTGAAAGAACAGGAGATAAGATTTTACTATTACCTGGAAGTAGAAAGCAGGAGATAAAATCACTTTTTCCTATTATGTTAGAACTAATAGAAAAGAGAAAAAATGAGAAATTTTTATTGAAATTATCAAGTAGAGAACATTTAAAATGGATAGAGAAGGATTTAACTATCTATAAAAATCTTGAAGTTGAGATTGAAGATAAAACTTTGGCTCAATATGTAAAAGAGTGTAAAACTGCTATTGCTGCTTCAGGAACTGTAACATTGGAGTTAGCTCTATTGGGAATACCTGTAGTAGTGATATATAAAACAGGATTTATAAATGCCTTTATAGCAAGACATATACTTAAATTAGGTTTTGTTTCTTTACCTAATTTAACATTAAATAGAGAAGTTTATCCAGAACTTTTACAGGAGAGATGTAATGTTCAAGAGATAGAAAAATATTTAGATCATTTTGAGAATTGCAAAGAAAAGGTTGCAAAGGATATAGCAGAGGTGAGAGAAAAACTTTCTGGTAATAATATAATAAAAAGTTATGGGGAGTTTCTTATAAAAGGAGAATAATGAAGGAAAAATTAGGAATTTTTAAAAATAAATCCTTAAATACTTTTTTAAGGTATAGTTTTAAATATAAGTGGGTTATGTTTGCAGTTATAGTAATGTCTACTATAAGTTCAGCAATGGGAGCAGTTCCAGCTTGGTTAAGTAAATATCTTATAGATGATGTATTGGTAAATAAAAATGCTAAAATGATGGTTCTAGTAATTGTTGGAATTTTTGTTGCTACTATTACTAAAGTTTTAACAGGATATTTTGCTTCAATATCATCTAACTATGTTACAGAGACAATAAAAAGAGATATAAAAATAGATGTATACACACATTTACAACATCTTCCAATGTCTTATTTTAAACAAAATAAACTTGGAGATATAATGGCTAGATTATCTGGTGACTCTGCAACATTGGGAAGAATAGGATTTATCATATTTGATATGTTTAAAGAGTTTTTAACAGTTATAGCTTTAACTTTTAGAATGTTTCAAGTAGATTTTATTCTTGCATTAATAGCTTTAATTGTTATGCCTTTAATGATTAGAGTAGTAAAAAAATACACTAAGAAGATTAGAAAATCTGGAAGAATTAGACAGGATACTTCAGGAGCAGTAACAGCTTTTATTCAAGAAACACTATCAGGAGTATTTGTAATTAAAGCTTTTAATAATAGTGATGATATGGTTGAGAGATATAAAGAGATAAGTATGGATGAGTTTCAAAAATCATATAGAAGCACTAAGATAAAGGCTAAAGTTTCTCCTATAAATGAAGTTATTACAACTATAATGGTACTATTAGTAGCTTCTTATGGGGGATATCAAATTTTAGTAGCTAAAACAATGAGTGCTGGAGATCTAATATCTTTTGTTACAGCTTTAGGATTGATGAGCCAACCATTAAAAAGACTTGTAAATAAAAACAATGATCTTCAAGAAGCATTACCATCAGCAGATAGGGTAATTGAAATATTAGATGTTCCAGTTGAGCAAGATCACTATGGAGATGAAAAAGAACTTAATGGTAAAATTGAAACTATGAGTTTTAATAATGTATCATTTCATTATGATGATTCACCAGAATTGATATTGAAAAATATAAATCTTGATGTTAAAGCAGGGGAAGTAGTAGCCTTTGTTGGAAAAAGTGGAAGTGGAAAAACAACTCTTGTAAATCTGATACCTAGATTTTTTGAAGTTTCAGAAGGTAATATAGAAGTTAATGGAATTAATATTAAAAATCTTTCATTAAAAAAATATAGAGACTATATTGGAGTCGTTCCTCAAGAAAGCTTCCTATTTAGTGGAACTGTTTATGATAATATAGCCTTTGGAAAGGCTGGGGTTACAGAGGAAGATATTGTAAAAGCAGCTAAAATGGCAAATGCTTATGACTTTATTATGGAGTTGCCTAATCAGTTTAAAACAGAGGTAGGAGAGCGTGGAACTATGCTTTCTGGTGGACAAAAACAGAGAATAGCAATAGCTAGAGCTCTAATTCAAAATCCAGAGATTATGATATTAGATGAGGCAACATCTGCTTTGGATACAGAATCAGAAAGATTGGTTCAAGATGCTTTAGATAAACTTATGGTAAATAGAACTACTTTTGTAATAGCTCATAGACTATCTACAATTATAAATGCAGATAAGATAGTTGTAATGGAAAATGGAGAGATAAAAGAGGTAGGAAATCATCAAGAACTTTTAAGATTAAATGGACTATATAGACATCTATATGAGATACAATTTGGTAAGCAAGAAAAAAATATAGAGAGTGAAGAGTTAGAAAAAGAAGCAGTGTTAGTATAAAAAATAAGGAGAAAAGGAATGGAAACAAAAGAATTAATAATAGAAGAAGATTTAAGAAGTGTAAAATATAGAGAAGATGGAAGAGCAGAAAATCAACTTAGAAAGATAAAAATAACTAGAGATTTTAACCTTTATGCTGAAGGATCTGTACTTATTGAGTTTGGAAATACAAAAGTTATATGTACAGCATCAGTTAGTGAAAAAGTACCACCATTTTTAAAAGGACAAGGTAAAGGGTGGATAACTGCTGAATATTCAATGATACCTAGAGCAACTGGAGAGAGAAATCAAAGAGAATCTGCTAAAGGAAAACTATCTGGAAGAACTATGGAGATTCAAAGATTAATAGGAAGAGCTTTAAGAACAGCTATAGATTTAGATAAATTAGGAGAGAGAACAGTTACTATTGACTGTGATGTTATCCAAGCTGATGGAGGAACAAGAACAACTTCTATCTCTGGTGGATATATAGCCCTTGCTTTAGCTATGAAAAAATTAGTAAATGAAGGAATACTTGCTGAAAATCCAATTATATCAAATGTTGCTGCTATAAGTGTAGGAATAGTTGGTGGAACTCCAATGTTAGATCTTAAATACTCTGAAGATTCAGCAGCAGAGGTTGATATGAATGTTGTTATGAATGGAGAGGGAAGATTTGTAGAGGTACAAGGAACAGGAGAAGAGGCAACTTATACAAGAGCTGAATTAAATCAACTTCTTGATTTAGCAGAAGCTGGAATTAATGAGATTATTGAATTACAAAATAGAGTAATAGGAGAATAATTATGAAAATATTTTTAGCAACTGGAAATAAACATAAAATAGATGAGATAAAAGCTATTTTTAAAAATGTAAAGGATATTGAAATTTTATCAATAAAAGATGGAATTGAAATTCCTGAAGTAGTGGAAGATGGAGATACATTTGAAGCTAACTCAGCTAAAAAAGCATTGGAGATAGCTAAATTTACTGGAATGATAACAATAGCTGATGATTCTGGACTTTGTGTAGATGCACTAAATGGAGAGCCAGGGGTTTATTCTGCTAGATATTCTGGAGAGGGAGCAACAGATGCTTCAAATAATGAAAAATTAATTAAAAATCTTCAAGGGATAGAAAATAGAAAGGCACACTTTGTAAGTGTAATAACTTTAGGTAAACCTGATGGAAGAGCTTACTCTTTTAGAGGAGAAGTAGAAGGAGAGATAATTGATACTCCAAGAGGAGATACAGGGTTTGGATATGATCCTCATTTCTATGTGGCTGAATATGGAAAAACATTGGCTGAGATGCCAGAGATGAAAAATGTAATTAGTCATAGAGCTAATGCTTTAAAAAAATTAGAAGTAGAGTTAGAAGAGATATTGAAAGATTAGAATAAATAGATCAAAAAGAATGGAGTTAGTACTTAATTAGTACTAACTTTTTTTTATTTAGCTATACTTTATACTAAAAATATAATCTAAAATAATAAATAAATAGAAAAAAGTTGATAGAATTTTGTTGATTAAAAATAAAATTAAGAAAAAAATTATAAGTTAAAAAATTTTTTAAAACTCTTAAGAGAAAATTAAATAAAAAAGTATAAAAAAATAGAAAGTTTAAAAATAAAGTAATGATAAAAAAAACAGATTTTACTTTTTTAAGATTTTATTTAATTGAATAAAAAACACTAAAAAAATGAAATAATAATATTTTATAATAAAATAAAAAAAATGATAACTAGAAAAACGTCGATAGAATGTTAGCGATTTATTTTAATGAATAAAAATGTTATTATTATGTTTGAAAAATAAACGAAAAGTTATAAAGAATTTCGTTTGAATGAAAAATTATTCATAAAATATGTTTTGGGAGGAGAAATGAGGGAAAAAAAGAAAAAAATGTATTTATTAGCAATGGCTATATTACTAATAAATACTACAAGTTTTGGAGCTAATTATAATAGTTATAATGGACAAGAAAGTAAAGATCCAAATAAATATGGTAATGAAAAAGAACAGACAAAAGAAGTAAATCCTGTAAAAACAAAAGATGTTGGGATTATGTTGACTTCTGGAGATAATAAAAGTTTAAAAGTGACAAATAAAGTTGATATTGTAGTAGATGGTGGAACAGGAGTAAAAACTAATATTTATAAAGATAAAGATGGTGATCCGGAAAAAAATCCTTTAGGAAATGGAAAAAATTTATTTATAAATGAAGGAAATATAACAATAAATGGTGGTATAGGTGTAGACTTATATGCTCCTGATAAAATTAAAGGGGAAAATAGATTTGAGAATAATGGGACTTTAACTGTAAATAGTGGAACTGGAGTTAAACTAGGAAGTATAAATGGAAGTGTTATTAATAATAAAGATATAATAGTTAAAGGTGGAGTAGGAGTTTCATTATTAAAAAATGGGGTTTCTTTTACAAATAATAATAATTTAACAGTAAGTAATGGAACTGGTATTCAATTTGATAAAACTGGAACAGTAGGAGCTATTTTTGTAAATAGCGGAAATGTTATTGCTACAAATGGAATTGCAGTTAATAATATAGGTAGTGGAAATGCAACTACATATTTAAAAAATGGAAGTAGTATAATTGGAACTATTCAAGGAAGTACTACAGAAAAAACTCCTGGAGTAGATATCTTGGCTCTTGAGGGTGGAGATAAATCGTATAAAGATTTAGATGTAAAAAATTATAATGCTATTACAGTTAGAGGTGGAGAAGCTAAAATAGAAGACTCTAAAATAGAGTTATATTATAATAATAAAACAGAAAAATATTTAACTTCAACTAAAAATGAATTAAATAAAGTAGATGGAAAAAAAGAATTAGGAAATTTAACAATTTCAAATTCTAGTTTAACTATTAGTATGAATGGAGATACTAATAAGTTAATTGATGCGAAAGAAGTAAATTTTAAAGAAAATGTTTCTTTAAAAATTCAAGGAGTAGGGAAAGGAGATCATGATGTTAATGAAATTTTAGGAACAAATGTTAAGTTTGATATAAATAATTTTGAAGATACAGTTATATGGAAATATAAAAATCAAAATGGAAAATTAGTTGTTAATAAAAAAGATTATTTTGAAATTTTAAATAAGTCACAATTAAAAGATTTTACAGATGCTTTTCAAAATACTACAATTAGTAATAAAGGGTTATATAATCAAGCTGGAGATGCTTTAGAATCAATAAAAACTGAAGGAGAGTTTAATAAAGCTTTAACTCAACTTTCAGGAGGGCTTCATGGATATACAGTTGATATAGCTGCTGTAAATTCTAGAACACTTTCAAATACAATAAAAAATAGAGTATTAACAAGAGATTATTTAGTTAGTAGACCAGTTAGTTCATGGATACAAGATGTAGCATATATTGATAATAACCATAAATTTGGTGGACTTATGGATGTTGATTATAGAGAAAAAGGGGCATTTGGAATTTCTGAAAAACAAATTCTAAAAAATGGAAGATTAGGAATTGTTTATGGAGGATCAACAGGAAAAGCTGATGCAGGAGAGTATGGAGATATAGATGTAGATGCTGCATATTTTGGAGGATATTATCATCATACATTTAATGATAATTGGTCTTTAAATTCAAATGCTAATTTTGTATATACACATAATAGAGTAACTAGAAATATTAATTTTGGGGAAGGAAAAGATAGTGTAAATGAACAATTTAAATCAAATTATCCAACATATACACTTGGTATTGGATCAAAATTAATTTATACATTAAAAGATGATAGTTATAATAGAGCATATTTTTATACAGGGCTTGATGTAAATGCAATTATGCAAGGAATGATAACTGAAGATGAGGATAATAATCATGCTAAAGCAGAAGAATTAACAGTAAGAAAAGGAAGTTCTAATGATAAATCATATTATTCAATAGTTCCAAATGCAGGATTTATGGTTCAAAATTCTGGATATATTTTTGATAAAAAATATAGAATAGGAGCAGATTTTGCTTGGGAAACAGAACTTGGACATATAAAAGATGGAAAAAGAATAGATATGAAAGGAATTTCAAGAGAGTATAAAGTTGAAACAACAGAAAGAGAGAATATATTCTCATATAGTATTTTAGGAGAGTTAAATTTAACAGAAGATTTAGCAGTTAATGCAAGATATACTTCAATGTTCTCTGATGAATATGATGCAGATTTAGTAAGTGCAGGGTTTGAATATAAAATGGATACAATGGGTAAAAATCTAATTGCTCCTTTATTCTATGGATTAGAAAATAATAAACCAGCTTCAGATAGATGGGGAGGAACATTTGGTTTAATGCTTGAAAATGAAGATGCTACAGATAGAACTTATTGGGATTATAATGGAAATCTTGTAGGTGGAGATTATGCAACTTCAAATGAATATAAACCTAAATTTACTTTAAGTTTAAACGATAAAAAAACAGCATGGTCATACTATTTTGAAGGATATTATAAGTCTAATGATCTATTTGGAACTCGTAAAGGAAATGAAGAAGAGAGTCATGCTTCAAGAATTCATGGTGAAGCTAGATGGACAGATACATATTCTAAAGGAAAATATGGAATCAATATAGGATATAGAAATGAAACTTCTAATAAACCTAGATTCTCAGATAAAAAATATGCTAGAAGAGCTCAAAGAGGGGTTCATCAATTAAGATTAACTCCAAACTTTACATATGAATTAGGAAATGGATTTACATTTACAGGAAAAACAACAGGAGTATTTGAATATAACTATACTGGAGAGAAAAAGGGGCAAATGGATTTCCTAATGGAAAATGAGTATGGAATAATCTACACTGGATTTAATAATTGGAGAATGAGTTTAATCTACTTTAGAGATGATAGATGGTATGATAATTCAAATGTAAAGATAACAAGCTATGATAAAAATGGAAATCCTGTTACAGATTTTTATGGAGCATCAGCAAGATATCAATTAGGACAACTTAGACCAACTGCAATCTATTATTTTGGAAATGGTGCTAGCTTTAAATTTGACATAAGAGTACCATTAGGAAATGGACAATGGTATAGTGATAAAAATGGAATTAAAACAGGAGAATCTTATGAAGTAAGATATGGATTTAACTATTATCACCCAGTTGCTCCAGGAGTTGTTTTAAATATAGGTGGAACATTATTAGATATTAAAAATAAAGTTAAAGATCATTCAAAAGCAAACTATGGAGATATTACAAGAAGTTATTCATTTAGACCAAATATTGGAATTAGTTACAGCTTTTAATTAGAGAAAAGGAGAGATAGAAAATGAAAAAATCAATATTTATATTCACATTATTAGCTTTAACAATAACTTCTTTCTCTGAGGAAAAGAAAGTTGCTGTTAAAGAAAGTCAAAAAATAGAGATAAATCAATCAGAAAGAGCAGATTATAAAAAAATAAGAGAAAATTGGCTAGAATATTTAACAGGTGTTCCTAATAAATCGAATATAGCTAAGATGAGCAAAGAAGAGCTAGAGGAAACATATTTAGGAAATGAAAAACAAGCAGATACTTCTTATGCTAAATTAAATAAAAATCAAGATAGAACTTTTTTAATAGAGGGATATGAAAACATGGGCGATGGAGTTCATGTAATGAGAACATATGAAAATATTAAAAATATTGCAAAAGCATATGCTACTCCAAATACAAAATACTATAAAAATCCTGAAATAAAAAAAGAATTAATAGAGTATCTTGATTGGCTTTATGACAATGCTTATCATGAAGGATTACCTGAAAATGGAAACTGGTGGCAATGGGAACTTGGTATCCCAAAACATCTAAATGATATCATGGTATTATTATATGATGATGTTCCTTATGAAAAAAGAATGAAGTATTTAAAAGCTTCACAATACTTCCAACCATTTGCTGAGTATTCAGGAGTAAGTCCATCAGCTTCTTATTCAACATCTCCAGATAAAAGAGTTTCAACTGGAGGAAATAGAATAGATACTTCTATAATATCTTTCTTAAGAGGAGTATTAATGGAAGATAAAGTTCAAGTTATAGATGGAGCAAAGGCAGTGGCTGATGTTGGAGAGTATGTAACAACAAGAGATGGATTCTATAAAGATGGATCATTTATTCAACATGGAAATGTTGCTTATAATGGAACATATGCTTCAGTATTATTTGATGGTCTTGGGTCTGTATTATGGCTTGCAACAGGAACACAATTTGAAGTTAAAGACGAAAGAATAGATAATGTTTATGAATCAATTTTAAATGGATATAAATATTTGTTTATTAATGGTGGAATAAATGATTCTGTTAGTGGAAGAGCAACTTCAAGAGATAATTCAAGTGATATTTCAAGAGGAAAAGATCTTCTTACTTCATTATCTTTATTATCTATTGGAGCAGGAAAAGAGTATCAAGATGAAATAAAATCATTAATAAAAACTGTTGCTCTTGAAAATAATTCATATAATACTATTGATAAAATAAGTAATAAAATTGCTAAAGCAATAATAAGAGATATAATAAATGATGATAGTATAAAAACTTTAAAAGTTGAAGGAACAAAAGTTTATGGGGCTATGGATAGAGCAGTTTCTATAAATGAAAAAGGTGGAAAATTTGTACTATCAATGCACTCTTCAAGAATTGCTAACTATGAGACTATGAACAATGAAAATGTAAAAGGTTGGTATATTGGAGATGGAATGACATATGTTTACGGAACTGACTCAGAAACATTTACTGAATATTGGCCAACAGTAGATAGATATCATCTTCCTGGAGTTACAAATAGTTTAAGAGAAAGAGGAGATAAATCAGGAGAGAGAAGAGGACAAACAACTTCTAAAGCATGGGTAGGAGGAAGTTGTAATGGTAAAGAAGCTTTTGTTGGAATGGATATGATATCATGGAATAAAGCTACAGAAATGAGAAAATCATATTTCATGACAGATGATGGAGCAATATTGATAGCAGCTTCTAATATAAATAGTAAAGATGGTGAAGTTCATACTACTATAGATAACAGAATAATTAAAGATGGTAAAATAATTTTAAATGGAAAAGAGATTAAAGAAGATACTGTTATTGAAAATCCTCAAAATATTTCATTAAACTTCAATGAAAATTATAAAGGTGAAAATATTGGATATAAAATAGTTTATGCTCCACAACTTAACTTGAAAAAAGAAACTAGAACTGGAAGTTGGAAAAATATTGGTGGAACATCAACAGAAGAAATAACAAAGGATTACTTTACAGCATATATTAATCATGGAAAAAATCCTAAAAAATCTGGTTTTGCATATATAATTTTACCAATGTATACACAAGAAGAAGTAGATAACTATGATGTTTCAAGATTTGAAATAGTAAAGTTAGATAAAGAAGCTCATATAATTAAAGACAAAAAATCAGGAGTAACAGGAATAAACTTCTGGAAAGATTCGCCAACAAAAGAGTTAGGAATAAAAGCTTATTCTACATTATCAGTTCTATTAAAAGAAAATGATGAGTTTTTAGAACTATGGGTAAGTGATCCAACACAACTTGCAAATTACAAATCAGTTTTAGAAGTTGATGGTAAATATGAAGTTATAGAATCTTCAACAGAAAATATTCAAGCAATAACATCAGAAGAAAAAATCAAAATTAAAATTGATTTAAGAAATAACGGAACATCAGAATATATTAAATTAAAAAAATTATAAGAAATTTATAACTTAATATATTAACTATACTACACCTAAAATCTTAATTCTTTAAGATTATAGGTGTAGTTTTTATAAAATAACTATATATTTAAATAAATTGACTAAAATTTTAGGATTATTTATAAAAAGATAATCTTCGATTTTCTTACTAGAATATATATGATTTACTTTTCAAGAAAATAACATTATAGTAAAATTAGCAATACTATTATAAAGAGAGGACTTAAATTTATGTACAAAAAATATTTTTATTTGTTATTTGTTTTTATTATTTCAATTTCTTCTTATAGTAATACTTTATATCAATTTGAAAAAGGGATTCCTAGTAATTTTATTATTGGTAAGAATTCTAAAATTGAAATAACAAAAGAAAAATTTAAAGATGGAACTTCATCATTAAAATGGGATTTTGAAAAAAATTCTATTTTAACAATTAAAGGAGATGTAGGATACAAAGTTTTTCAAAAAGGGAAACAAGAAAAAGCTCGTTCAAGTTTTGTTATGTGGATCTACAATAAAAAGCCTATAGATGACAAGATGCAAGTTCAATTTAAAAAGAAAGGTGAGGTAAAATCTTATTTTTCTATTAATATGAATTTTACTGGTTGGAGAACAATGTGGGTTCAATATGATAGAGATATGAATGGAAAAGCTGAAGAAAATATGGATGAAATCACTTTTATAGCTCCTAATGTTAATGGAGAAATCTATATAGATCAAATTTATACAAGTATTTTAATTGATCCGAGACATAATGCTAGAGATGAACAAGTTGACTTTGTAAATTTACAAGCAGATAGTGCTGTAAATTCTCATTGGATGGCTTTGTACAAAAATTATAATGCTATTTCACAAAATAAGGATATACAAAAATTAACTTCTGAAGAGATTAAAGGGATTAGAAGTGTAGAGAATAGATTTAAAAATGATATTATAAAAAAGGAAAAAGTTAATTCAAAATTAATAGAAAAAAATAGAGAAAAACTTCAAGAATATCTGACTACGACAGTTGTTTCACCACAAACAGTTGTTCTTTACAAAGATTTTTCTAAAGAGGAAAAATCATATTTAAAAGATGTACAAATTAAAGAGTATGGTAGTTGGTTAAGAGAGTTAGCTTTTATGTATAACTCTACAGAGGATAAAAAATATAAAAAAGAGATATATGAAATTTTTAAAAAAGGTCTTAATCATCTATATGAACAAGGATGGGCTAAGGGAAGTTGTCAAGGGACAATTCACCATTTAGGGTATCAAGTTAGAGAACTATATCAAAGTATTTTCTTAATGAAAGAGCCACTATTAAAAGATAAAAGTTTAAAACAAGCTAAAGAAATGGTAACTTGGTATAGTGCTATGGGAATTTTATATACTCCTGATAGTGAGATAAAAGGTGTTAATGCTGATGTGTTAAATACTATGTTACCAGGAATGCTTATAGCTATACTATTAAATGAGGATGATAAAGTTACAGCAAGTCAACTATATCAATTAAATCATTATCTTACTAAATCTATTGATTATGCACCAGGGTTACTTGGAGGATTTAAGGAAGATGGAAGTATGTTTCACCATATGCAAAACTATCCTGCTTATGCAAAAGGAGCTTTTGAAGGATTAACTCCTATTATGTATTATCTAGGAAATACAGCTTTTGCCTTAGATGATTATTCATTTAATATTGTAAAAAAAGCTGTTCTTATGACTAGAGTTTACTCTAATACTCATACTTGGTTAATTTCAATTAGTGGAAGACACCCAGATGACAGATTCCAAATATCAGATGAAGTTTTTAGATATTTAGCTTTAGGAAAAAAAGTTGGAAATGATAGTGAGTTAGCTAGTGCATATTTAAGACTTGCTCCTCAAGGTAGATTTGCTGAAGAGTTAAGCTCTTTAGGATTTAAAGCTGAAACTACTCCTCAAGGAGCTTGGACAATGAATATGTCATCTCTACAACTTCATAGAAGAGATAATTGGTTGATAGGTGTTAAAGGATATAGCAGATATTTAGTAGGAAATGAAACATATATTAAAAATAATCTATTTGGAAGATATATGAGTTATGGAAACTTCCAAATTTTAGAAAACTCTTTAATTGAAAGTGGTTATGTTCAACAAGGATGGGATTGGTCACACTTCCCAGGAACAACAGCAATTGCTTTACCAATAGATAAGTTAAAATCTCCAATCTCTCAAGTTGATATTTATAGTGGGGTTGAGGAGATGTTACTTTCAGATGAAACATTCTCTGGAGGAAACTCTTTAAATAATAATGGTATGTTTGCTATGAAACTTCATGAACACTCTAAATACAATGATACTCATAGAGCTAGAAAATCAGTTTTTCTATTTGATAATAGAGTAATTCTATTAGGAAGTGATATAGAGAATAGAAGTGATTATGAAACTCATACAACTCTTTTCCAAAATTATTTAAGTGATAAAAACAGGATTAGTAAAGTTGAAAAAATAAAAAATAGTGATTTTATTTTAGATACTCAAAATAATCTATATAAAGTTGTAGAGGGTAAATTAAAGTATAAAAATGGATTACAAAACTCTTTAGATCAAAATAAAGGAACTCCTACAGAAAATTATTATGAAATGGCATATATCAATCATGGAAAAAATACTAAAAATCAAAAATATCAATATGCTATTTTAGTAAAAGGAGATAAAGAAGAACAAGAAAGATTTAAGAAAAACTCTAATTATCAAGTTTTACAACAAGATTACAATGCTCATATTGTAGAAGATGAAATATCTAAAATGCGAGGATATGCTTTATTTGAAAGTGGAGATATTAAAGATAAATATCTTAAATCTGTAGATACACCATCTTTAATACTTATTAAACCTAATGATAATTCTTTAGAGTTAAGCTTTGTAGATCCTGATTTAAGATTATATGAGGGAAAAGATGAGAGTCAATATGAGAAGAATGGAAAATTAAAAGAGGTAAGTATATATTCAAGAAAATGGAATGGTAATCCTTCTATTCCACATACTTCAACTATTATTTTAAATGGAAAGTATAGTTTAGAAAAAGAAAATAAAAATATTTCTGTTGAAATAGTAGATAATATTACAATCGTAAAAATTACTACAACTTATGCTATGCCAGTAAAACTTAATTTAAAAAAATTATAAAATCTAAAATTTTAAGTGCTGATGTTTTTTAACATTGGCACTTTTTATATTAGCAATATAAAAAAATTTTTAATTATGTTATAATTAAAACAACGAAAAAATAAAAATGGAGAGATTAAATGAATATTTTAAGAGAGATAAAGGAAACAGCTTATTTATCAACAACCAAAAGTGAACAGTATCGAAGAATAATGAGGATTTTTTTCAACGAATATGAAAAGATGAACTTCCATCTATATAAAGAGGATATATTGAATAAAATAGAGGGGTTTCCAGAATTTGAAAACTATACAATGGAGAAGATAAAATCAGATTTAGATTCTTTAGTAGATTGGGGAAATTTAATAGCTATTCAAGATACTAAAAAAGTAAATACCATAGAGGAATTTAAAAATCGCGAATATAGATATTCAATGAGTGAAAAAGCTGTAGTAATAGAGAGAATGACAATAACATTAGAAAATATTCATTTTGAATCAGGAAATTTATCAACTAATTATATTTCAAGAATGATTAGTAATTTAGAGGAAATTAGTTTTTTATTTAGCCGAAATGTGAGTGATGATAGTATTTATGATTGTTGGAGAATTATTCAAGAGGATTTTAAACAGATAAATCAAAACTATCAAGATTATTTAAAAGAGTTTTATAGTAAAAAAAGTGAAGAACTTATGAAAACAACAGAATTTTTACTTTACAAGGAAAAATTCATTAATATTCTTAAAAATTTTATAAAAAACTTACAAAAATATAGTAGTAAGATGGAAGAAACTTTAAAGAAAATAGAGTTTCAAATGGAAGATAAAATATTGGAATTAATAATAGAAAAAGAGTTTGAGAAACAAGAATTAAACCTAAATAATGAGTTCAAAGTTGATGAAAATTTTAAGAATAGATTGAGAGAAAATATTATAGGGAAATGGCAATCACTAAAAAATTGGTTCATTTCAAATGAAAAAAGAAAAAGTGAATATAGGCAGATTATGAATATTACTGAAGAGATAATAGGAAGAATTGTACAAGAAGCCTTTTTTATAACTCAAAGAGAGAATTGGGGAAATGAGAGAAAAGCAGAGTATAGAAAATTTATAGGTTTATTTATTGATTGTCAAGATATTAAAGAAGCACATAAATTAGCATCACACCTATTTGGAATCCAAAAGATAAGACACTTTAATTTAAGAGCTCCAAATACAATAAGTAGTGAAAGTAGTGTGTATGATGAGGGAGAGGATAAAAATAGAAACTATATGGAGTATATTTTAGAATCACACAATAGAACTTATAAACCAAGAGTTGAAAAAACTGGATTTGAAGATAGAAGAGAATTGAAAGAAAAATTGAGATTAGAATATAAGAGAAAATTAGAAAATGATAGAAAAATGATAACTCAATATTTAGATAAGGGAATTTTAGATATTTCACAAATTGATGGAGAGATTTCAGCTGAATTTAGAAAATTTATTTTAAATTTAATTACAATGGCTAATCTTTCTAGTGATAAAATTAGTAGAACTGAGTATGGTCAAAGGTATAAAATCATAGAAACAAATGAGAAGATGGTTTTAAAATGTGAAGATGGAAATTTAGAAATGCCGAAATATATATTTGAATTTTTGGAGGATTAATTTGAGTGAGATATTGAAAGAAAGCAAAGGAATAAGATTACTGCTAGAAAACTTTTGGTTAATTAGAGATAATAATAGAGAAGAGTATTATGAGATAAAAGATAATAGATTAAAGATAGAGAGATTTTTTTCAGAAAAATTAGGCTGGAAGCTTATTTTTAATAATAGATTGATAAAATTGGAAAAGACTCCAGCTAGAGCAGAGAGTTTTATGGGGATAGCTGAATTTAAAGATACAATGGATTACTGTATACTATGTAGTCTGTTGATGATTTTAGAAGACAAAGAGGATGGAGAGCAATTTCTTTTAAGTAGTTTAACAGATAGAATAAAGATTTATATAAAAGAGTATATTGAAATAGATTGGTTGAATTACTCACATAGACAATCTTTAGTAAGATCTTTTAAATATGCTGAAAGTATAGGATTAATTAGAAAAAATGATGGGGATATTAATAAATATAATAACAGTGTTGAAATAGATGTTCTCTATGAAAAAACAGGGTTTTCTAGATATTTTGCAGTAGATTTTCAAAAGGATATATCTAATTATACTTCATACAAAGATTTTGAGACAGAGAAAATAGAGGATATAAGCATGGACAAGGGGGAACAACGTACTAATAGAATATACAGAAATCTTCTTACTACTCCTGCTGTTTATTGGGAGGAAACAAAAGATGCAGATAGTATCTATATTAGAAATCAAAAACCAGCTTTAGAAGGTAATTTAAAAAAATATCTTTTAGGAAATTTACATGTTCATAAAAACTCTGCTTTTTTAGGTTTTGATGATGAAGATCTATTAGGAGAGATTCATCCTAAAAAAAGAGGTACACTTTCAGATATAGTACTTTTAATTTGTGGAGAATTGAGAAAGAAAATTGTTAATCAAGAGTTAAAAAGAGAGATAAAGGATTTTGTAGAAATTTCTAAAGCAGAGATGATCTCACTTATAGAAGAAAGTAAGAATAGATATGGAATAAATTGGAGTAAAGAGTATAGAGATATGAAACTGGAAAAATTATATGAAAATATAATTGAATATATGGAAGAGTGGAAATTTATAGAGAAGGTATCTGAGGATAAATTAATTATTTATCCAGCAGTTGGAAAAGTGATAGGAAAATATAGAAAAGTAAAAAAGGGGTAAATGATGAGTAATCGTTGGAAAATGAATAGAATAGGGTTTGTAAATTTTTGGCTCTATGATGAGGAGATATTTGAATTAAAAGATGGAAAACTTTTGATAAGAGGGTCAAATGGATCGGGAAAATCTGTAACAACTCAAAGTATAGTAAGTTTTATTTTAGATGGAGATAGAAGTCCAGAGAGATTAGATCCTTTCGGTTCTACAGGTAGAAAAATGGAGTACTATTTTTTACAAGATGGAGAAAAGGATGAACAGACAGGATATATTTTCTTAGAATTGAAAAAAGGGTCAACAGAACAGTATCTAACTTTAGGTATAGGGCAAAAAGCCTCTAAGGGAAAACAGATGTCTTTTTGGGGATTTATACTCAATGATGGTAGAAGAATAGGAGAAGATTTTGAATTATATAAAGATAGTGGGGGAGTAAAAACACCTTTTTCTGAGAAAGATTTATTAAGAAGATTGGGGGATAAAAATAAATTTGCTACTACTCAAAGAGAATATATAGAGATGGTAAATAAAGAACTTTTTGGTTTCTCGCAAATAGGTTACTATAAAAAGCTTATAAATTTTCTATTAAAAATAAGAACATCTAAACTTTCAACAGGAATAAAACCAGTTGATGTTTATCGTATATTAAAAGATTCTCTTCAAGTATTAGAAGATGAAGATTTAAGAATATTAGCTGATACATTGGAAACAATGGATAATATGCAATTAAACAATGAAGAGCGTCAAAAAGAGATGAAGAGTCTATTAACTTTGAAAAGTGAGTATGATAAATATAATAGATTTATTTTGTGGAAAAAAGCTAATACATATAAAGAAATAAAAAATGAGTATGAAAAATTAGAAAAAACTTTAAGAGAGAATTTCAAGGAGATAGAGAAGCTAAAAAATCAAAAAACAGATACAACTATTGAGATAGAAAATATTTTAAAAAGGTTAGATGAGATAAAAGATGAGATTAAAATAGTTGAAGCTATGGATTTAGAAAAACATGTAAGAAATTTAGCTGAACTTGAAAAGAGACTAAAGGATAATGAAAAAGAGTTTTTAGAAAATAAAGAAAAATGTGAAGAGTATAAGGAAAGATTGAAAAAAGATTCAATAAATAAGCATGAAGAAGAAAAGAAATTAAATGAGATAAAAAATAAAATTTCAAAGCATTTAAAAGAGATGAAAGAGATAAATGAAACTTTATTATTTAATAGTAGCATAGAAAATGAGAATATTATATATGATAGAGAGAGTAGTAAAAGAATTGAAGAGGTAAAAAATAATTTAGAAGTTTATAGAGAACAGATAGATTTAGGACTAGAAGCTTTAAAAGTATATAGGGAATTATCAATTAAAAGTGGAGAAATAGAAAATAGGGTAAATAATTTAAAGTTAGAGATGGAATATAAAGAAGATGAGTTGCAAAAGGCAATACTTCTAGAAGATGGAGCTAGGGATTCTCTTATTGAAGATTTCTATACAATGAAAGATCAAAATGAATTTTTAAAGCTATCTAAAAATGATTTAGAAAAGATAATTGAGCTAGTAAAAAAATATGAGGGATTAATAGAAGCTGAAGAGATCAAAAGAGTAGTAGAAAAAAATTATAATAGTAAAAATCAAGAACTTCAAGAGGAAAAATTAAGTAAAAATCATCTATTAAAAATAAAAACTGAAGAGTATGATAGAGAGATAGAGGAGTTAAATAGATTAAAAGAATTAGAGGAAGAACCACCTAAAAGAAAAGAGGAAGTTGTAAAATGTAGAGAAGAGTTACAAAGAGTGGGAATAAATTTTATATCTTTATATGAAGCTATTGATTTTTCAGAAACTTTATCTAAAGAAGAAAGAAATACTCTTGAATCACAATTAAAAGATAGCGGATTATTAGACTCTTTAATTATAGCCTATGAAGATAGAGAAAGAGCTTATGAAATAATAGAAAAATATTCAGATACAATTATTAAAACAGTTGAAAATCCAAATAAAAAAATTAGTTTTAAAAGTTTGATTATAGAAGAGATAGATGAAAAATTAAGAAAGCCAGTGGAAGATTTTTTAAAGAGTATCATTACAAAAGAAAATGATTCTAGTTTTGAAGGGATAGTTTTAGAGAAGACAGGATATTTTAAAAATGGAGTTTTAGAAGGGTATAGTAGTTGTAGAGAAGAAGCTTCATTTATAGGAGTAAACAATAGAAAGAGAAAATTAGAACAAACTATTTTAGAAAAGGAAGAGAGATGTGCTGATTTTCTATATTATATTAAAGAGTTAGAAAAAGAGATTAAAGAGATAGATGGTAAATTATCTATTTTAAAAAGTGAATATGAAAATATACCTAAATTTTCTAATCTTAATACAGGAATAAAATTAAAAGAGGAAAGTGAAGAAAATTTAAAAAGAGCCAAAGAGAGATTTGAAATAGAAGATGAAGAACTAAGTAAAATAAAAATAAGTATGAGAGAGTGGAATCAAAAGGTTATTGAAAGATGTAGAATACTTCCTTTTAGTAGAATATTTGAGGAGTATGAAGAAGCAAAAATAACTGGTGAAAAGTATATGTTGGCTATATATGATTTAGAATCATATATTAGAAATTACAATATCTCTGAAAATAAAATAGTTACAATAGAAGATTCTGAGATAAAAAACGAAGAGTTACTAGATTACTTTTCTATGGCTATGAGAAGAATAGAAAGTGAGATAGAGAGAAATCAAAATTCAATAGAAAAAATAAATGAAATTTTAAACTCTCCAGAAAATTTAGAGGCTACAAAAAGGTTAAAAAAATTAGAAGATGAAAAATCACAATTGGAAAAAGAGTATATGGAATCTGAAAAAATTATTTCTAATATAAAAGGGCTTTTAGAAGAGAAAGATAAAAATTACAATATTGAGAAAAAGAGATTTGAAGAGAAAAAAATAGTAGTTGAAAAAACAGAAAAACTATATAAAGAAGAGTTAGAATTAGGATATGTTCAAGTTAAAAATGGAGATAAGATTGAGAAAATAGAAAAATTGGAAGATATTTTAAATTTAGTTAAAGAAAGAGAAAAAGATAGAGCTGTAGAATCAGTAAGTAAAAAACTACAAGATAAACTTATTGAAAATAAGAGTAGTTTAGAAAAGTATATGATAGGTATTGAAGAAATTTTTGATGAAGATCCAAACTACTGTAGAAAAAGAAATTTTATCAGAGTAATAAAAAATGGAAAGAAGATATCTTTATATGACTTTGAAAAAATATTACAAGATGAGATTATTCAAGGGGAGTTAGCAATAGAGGCAAAAGATAGAGAATTAATAATAGATATTTTAACTGGAAATATAGGGCATAAGATAAATGATTATATCTATGAAAGCAAAATGTGGATAAAAGATATGACAAAAATTATGTTAGAGATGGATACTTCGATGGAATTGAAATTTTCATTAGATTGGAAAGCAAAGGAAAAATTAAGTGAAAATGAGCTAGATATAAAAGAATTAGAGGTTTTATTAAGAAAAGATGTTGAACTTTTACCAAATGAAGATTTAGAAAAAATATCTAGTCACTTTAAAAGTAAACTAAAACTCATCAGAGAGGAACTTGAAGATAATAAAAAAGAAGAGAACAGTTATATGGCAGCTATAAAAAAAGTTTTAGATTATAGAGAGTGGTTTGAGTTTAAAATCTATATTCACAGAGAGGGTAAACCTAAAAAAGAGTTAACTAATGATGCTTATAATAAGTTTAGTGGTGGAGAAAAGGCGATGTCAATATATATTCCACTATTGGCAGCAGCATCAGCTCAATATAAAAAAGCAAAAGAGGATTGTCCAAGAATAATTGCATTAGATGAAGCATTTGCTGGAATAGATGATAAGAATATAGATAGTATGTTTGAATTGATAGAGAAGTTAGATTTTGATTATATTATGAACTCTCAACAACTATGGGGTTGCTATGAATCAGTGAAAAATTTAAGAATAGCTGAATTAACTAATTTGAGAGATAAAAAGATGATACTTGTAAATCGTTTCTTATGGAATGGAAAAAATAAAAGTTTAGAACTTTAGTAAAATTTGAAAGGAAAAATAATGGAAAAAACTTTAAAGGAGTGTGTTTCCTATTTTAAAAATAATCGAGGATATAAAAATATTTTTCAACAGATGAGAGAAAAATGGAGATCTTATGGTAAAATCTCTGGAAATATTATACTAAACAATCCAACTTTAGAAGAGAGAGAGGCTATAAAAAAATTTTTAGGTATAGTTAGTGACAATAAAAAAATAAAGTTTAAAATGTCAGATTTTGAAAAGGGTTTGAAAGAGTCAAGATTTAATAATGTTGAATTAATAGAACTATTAGAAGAGTATTTTCAAGAGAAGATTATCTATCAAAAAGAGGAGAAAAAATTTATAGAAGAGGAAAGGATAAGATTTTTTGAAAATATAAGAGCAAAATTAAAAGTAGAATCTCTTTATAATAAAGAGATAGAAAAATTATTAGATACAATAATTCTTGAAAAATCGTATCTTTTTAAATATGGAGAAGATAACTTTGAAACAGAGAGAATGATATTTTTATCCTTAAAAGCAGTTAATTATTTAAGCAATTTAGATGAAAGAATTAAGATTGCTATTTTAGGAGCTGAAATAGCTAAATCTCCACACTATTTTGATAGGGGAAGTATAGCTGGAAATTTTTTAATATATCTCCTATGTTTGTTATTTGATATTGAAGAGACAAAGGGAGCAGAGAATATTTTAGAGGTATATTATAAAGCTAATATTGAAGTTGATAGTGTATCTAATTATGTGGCTTGTTTTGGAATAAGATTATATACAAAATTAGAGGAACATGGAGCATATAGTGAATTTATAAAAAACTCTGAAGAATATCTAGTTACATTATCTAATCTATCTAAAATAGTAAAAGCTGATAGTGATAATAAAAAAGTTTTTATTGTAGAAAATCAAATGGTTTTCTCCTATCTTTGTGAATGTTTTAAAAATAGAAATATATCAATTTTATGTACCTCTGGGCAATTAAAAACAGCAGCATTGATTTTAATTGATATGTTGTGTGAAGCAGGATGTAAAATATATTATTCTGGAGATTTTGATCCAGAGGGAATAGAGATAGCTGAAAAACTTATTCAAAGAGATAAAAATATAGTTCCTTGGTGTTTTTCAAAAGAAAATTATAAAATATCTATTTCTGAAAATATTATCTCTGATGAGAGATTGAAAAAGTTGGATAAAATAGAAAATACTTATTTCAAAGAGTTGATAGAGGAGATAAAAATAGAGAAAAAAGCTGGTTATCAAGAGTTATTACTAGATAAAATGCTAAAAGATATAGAAGAAATTTGTATTTAATTGGATATAGAATAAAGTATTTAATTTTTTGGTTTTTTATTAAATAGTTCTGATGAAAACACAAATAAATTTTCGCTCTTTGTCAAATAGAGTTGATGAAAAAATAAATAAACTTTCAAGTAACTCCAGTGATTTTCACTGGAGTTATTTTGTTGCCAATTAAAACTAAAACTTTATTTTTTAAGAGAATGTGAAAAAAAGTCTGTAAATTAAAATAATAAATGCTTTAAATAGCTTTCTATGATAAAATT
>JADYUE010000013.1 GCA_021531615.1 Fusobacterium varium
TTTCTGCTGCCTCTCTAACTCTTCTATCTATTTCATCTTTTGGAGTTTTAGCCATTTTTAATCCAAAAGCCATATTATCATAAACTGTCATATGAGGATATAGTGCATAGTTTTGGAAAACCATTGCAATTCCTCTATCTTTTGGTGGAAGATCATTAACTAATTTGTCTCCTATCCAGATTTCCCCACCTGTAATCTCTTCAAGACCAGCTATCATTCTAAGGGTAGTTGACTTAGCACAACCAGAAGGTCCTACAAAAACCATAAATTCTCCATCCTTAATGTCTAAATCAATACCATGTACTGCTTTAAATCCATTTGGATATTGTTTTTCAACTTTTTTTAATATTACCTCTGCCATTTCTCCTCCAATTCATCTTTTTATCTTATAATTAATTTAGGATCTAATCCAATATTATAAACCTCTTCTAACTTAATATTCTTCTTTACCTTTTCCAGCAATAAATCTAAACCTTTTTCTACTAAATGTTCCATTGGTTGCTCTACACTTGAAATTTTTAAAACTTTTGAAATTATTGTGTTATCAAAAGCCACTAAGGTTTTACCCTCTAAAGAGATTCCTAGCTTTTCAGCTTCTTCTAAAAAAATAAATGCAATTGTATCACTTGAAAAAAAGAAAGCTTCACAATCTAAATTTATTTTTTTTACCTCTCTCTTTATAACCTTTCTTAAATCTTTTTCTAAACCAAAAGTAACGTTATCCTCTATATTATTAATTATTCTATCTGAATTTATCTCTTCTAAAAATCCTCTATATTTTTCAGATCTGTTTTCACCTATATATCCTACTTTAGTAAATTTTTTTTCTTTAAAATATTTTGCTACCTCTTTTCCTCCATTGGCTAAAACTGTATAAAAACTATCTACCCAATCTATATTCTCATTTAGCACAATAAAAGGAAATTTATTGTTTTTTAGAAACTTCAGATTTTTTAAAGATACTGGTGCACTTACTATTCCATCTACATGTCTCGTCATTAGTTCTTTAAAATGATATTTTTCAAGATCCTCATCATCTTCAGAGTTCATTACTATTACACTATACCCTCTTCTTCTAGCTTCTCTCTCTACAAATCCAACCATCTCTAAATAATATGGGTTATCAAATCCAGCTGATACAAATCCTAAAATCTTTGCACTTTCTCCTCTCATAATTTTTGCATTTATATCTGGAGAAAATTCATTTTCCTCTATACATTTTAAAACTCTTTCTCTAACCTCTTTTTTTACATTTGGATGATTACTCAATACTCTCGATACTGTTGATTGAGATACATTAGCTAAAATTCCAATATCTTTCATTGTTAACTTTTTCATTTTTTTCAACTTCCTTGTTTTGCATACGTATTCAACTTATTTAGAAAGTATCATATTTTTCTTAGTCAGTCAAGTTATTTTTAAAAAGATTACTTCTTTTTTAGTTGTTATAGTTTAAAATACATACACTTTATTTTAAATTTTTATGTAAAAATTATAAAATTTTTAGGTAAATAAGATAGTTTTGTTGATTTTCTTAATATTATTTTTCTTTAAAATAAAAGAAACTTTTTATTTTAATATATCTTATAAAAGTTTAATTTATTAACTTTTTTAGTTTCTGATAACTATTATAGTTAATAAAAAAACTACACCCTCTATCTTATCTCTAAGACTTTGGATGTAGTTTTTAATTCGCTATTTTAAATATATCAATTATTTTTTATTCTTGAATCTATTGTTGAACTTTAAATTCTATCTCTCCATTTTCTAGAACAACATCAACTTTATCTCTCTCTTTAATTTTATTTGATAAAATTAGTTTTGCAAGAGAAGTTTCCAATTGTTTTTGAATATATCTTCTAAGTGGTCTTGCTCCATATTGTGGATCATAAGCATTAGTTGCTAAATACTCAACAACTGGTTCGCTGAAGTTAAGTTGAATATATCTGTCTTTTAATTTTTCCTCTACAGATTTTAAAGATAGTCTTACTATATCTTTTATAGATGCTAAATCTAAAGCTTTAAATATAATTATCTCATCAACCCTGTTTAAAAATTCAGGTCTGAAATTAGCTTTTAATTGATCTAAAACTTTCTCTTTAGTTTCATCTTTAAGAGTAATATCTTTTAAAATAAGTTGACTACCAATATTTGAAGTCATAATTATAAGAGTATTTTTAAAGTCGATTATTCTTCCTTGTCCATCAGTTAATCTACCATCATCTAACACTTGTAATAAGATATTAAATACATCTGGATGAGCTTTTTCAATCTCGTCAAATAGTATTACTGAATAAGGTTTAGTTCTTACAGCCTCTGTAAGTTGTCCACCTTCTTCATAACCTACATATCCTGGAGGTGCACCAATTAATCTAGTAGTTGAGAATTTATCCATGTATTCACTCATATCTATTCTAATTACATTATCTTCATTGTCAAACATATTGTAAGCAAGAGTTTTTGCAAGATAAGTTTTACCTACCCCTGTAGGTCCAAGGAATATAAATGATCCCATAGGTCTATTTTTATCTTTAAGTCCAGCTCTTGATCTAATCATAGTATCAGCAACTGCTTTTACTGCCTCATCTTGTCCTTTTACTCTCTCTTTCAATGAGTTTTCAAGGTTAAGGATTTTCTCTTTTTCACTTTCAGCTAATTTAGCTACTGGAATACCTGTCCATTTTGAAACAATATCTGCTATCTCATCAGCTGTAACCTCTTGTTTTAAAAGTCCACTACTTCCATAAGTAGCATCAAGTTTAGCTTGTTGTTCTTTTATCTCTTTTTCAATAGATGCTAATTTTCCATATTTTAATTCTGAAAGTTTACTTAAATCGTAATTTCTTTCAGCTTGTTCCATTTCAAGTTTTACTTTTTCAGCTTCCTCTTTTAACTCTTTTACCTTTGTAATATCTCTCTTTTCAAGTTCCCATTGAGATTTTAAAAGAGATTTTTTAGAGTTAATTTCAGCTAATTCTTTTTCAAGAATTTCCAATCTATCTTTAGATCCTTGATCTGTTTCTTTTTTCAATGCTTCTTTTTCTATTTCTAACTGCATACTTTTTCTAGTAAGTTCATCTAGTTCAGCTGGCATTGAATCAATCTCTGTTCTTATCATAGCAGCAGCTTCATCAATTAAGTCAATAGCTTTATCTGGTAGTTGTCTATCAGCAATATATCTATTACTTAATGTTGCAGCTGATACAATAGCAGAGTCTGAAATTCTTACTCCATGATACATCTCAAATTTTTCTTTAAGTCCTCTTAAAATAGAGATAGTATCCTCAACAGTTGGTTCATCTACCATAACTATTTGGAATCTTCTTTCAAGAGCAGCATCTTTTTCAATATATTTTCTATACTCATCAATAGTTGTAGCACCAATTACTCTTACCTCTCCTCTTGCAAGCATAGGTTTTAATATATTTCCAGCATCCATTGCTCCATCAGTTTTACCTGCTCCTACTATTGTATGAATTTCATCAATAAATAGGATTATATTTCCATTTGAACTTTCAACTTCTTTTAGTACACCTTTTAATCTCTCTTCAAATTCTCCTCTAAATTTAGCTCCTGCAATTAAAGCTCCCATATCTAGAGAATATAGTTTTTTACCTTTTAATGATTCTGGAATATCACCATTTAATATTCTTTGAGCAAGTCCCTCAGCAATAGCAGTTTTACCTACCCCAGGTTCACCAATTAAAATAGGGTTATTTTTAGTTCTTCTTGAAATAATTTGAATTGTTCTCCTTATCTCACTATCTCTACCTATAATTGGGTCAATTTTACCTTTTCTAGCAAGTTCAACTAAATCTCTTGCATATTTTTCTAGAACTTCATATGTTGCTTCAGGATTTTGAGAATCAACTTTTTGATTTCCTCTAATCTCTTTTACTGCAGCTTCATATTTTTTTTCATCAATTCCAAGTTTTCTTAATAGTGGCATCTCTTTTATCAAAGCCCAGAATAGGTGTTCTACACTGATATAAGAGTCACCAAGTTTTTCCATAAGATTTTCTGCTTCAATAAGCACTCTATGAGTACTTTGATCTAAAGTTACATCTCCTAAATTATTTCCTTCAATTCTAGGAAATTTATTAACTTCGTTCTCTATCTGTCCTATTATATAGTTCAGATTAAGTTCAAGCTTTTCCATTATTCTTGGAATAAGCCCTTCACTATTTTTCAAGAGAGCAAGAGCCAAGAATTCAGGTTTTATACTTTGTTGTCTAAATTTCATTGCCAAAGCTTGTGCTTCACTTAAAGCAAGTAATGAATTTTCTGTAAATTTATTTTGATTCATAAAACCAAACCTCCTCCTCAATCGAATAACAATAACTAATTTGTAATGATAACTATTTTGTATATTCTGATTATAGAACACTTTTAATTTTTTGTCAACTATTTTCAAACATTTTTTGTAACTTTTTCAATCTATATTATTATTACTCCATTTTCGTTACTTTCCTTTTACAAAAAAAATATTTCTGTTTTTTATTCAACCAGATAATATTTAATAAAATATTGATTTATTTAAGAAAATATGAAATAATATTATTAAGGATAAAATAAAAGTATTATATTTAGTATGATACTAGGGAGGAAAAATATGGGATTATTTGATTTTTTTAAGAAAAAGAAAGAGGAAGAATGGTTTGAAATCTATTCACCATTAAATGGTAAAGTTATTGATCTAAGTGAAGTTCCTGATCCAGCTTTTGCTCAAAAAATGGTTGGAGATGGATGTGCTATTGACCCTGCTGAAGGTGCTGTATATGCTCCAGTAGCTGGGGAGATCACAATATTTGAAACTAACCATGCTACAAGCTTTGAAACTCCAAATGGGTTAGAAATGATTGTTCACTTTGGAATTGATACTGTATCTTTAAAAGGAGAGGGATTCAATAGAGTAGCTGAAGATGGAAGCAATGTTAGTGTTGGAGATAAACTTGTAGAGTATGATCTTGAACTTATAAAAAGTAAAGCTCCATCTGTAAAAACTCCTGTTATTATAAATAATATGGATGCTGTTGAAGAGATAGATGTAGTTGCAAAAGGTAAAGATGTAAAAGTTGGAGACCTTATTATGAGAGTTAAATTAAAAAAATAAATTGAGTTTTTAAGTGGTTATTTGAATATAATAACCACTTTTTATATTAAAAATTTCTTGCAATGTAGATAAAAAAAGTATAAAATAAATTTATAAAATAAAAAAGATTTTATAAAATTTTTTAGTATAATATAAATGAGGTAGGGAAAAGAATGAAATTAAATGAGATAAAAACAGCTGAAGAACTTATGAGAGCAAGATATCATGCTTATGAAACATGTGATATGGAGTTTATAAAAGAGAGCCATGATCCTGATAATACTGAAGGTATTGATTGGGCAGAGTGTGAAAAATGGGCTAGAGAATCTCAATGGTTAGGTCTTGAAATAATTTCTACTACTAAAGGTGGAGAAGATGATAAAGATGGAATTGTAGAATTTAAAGCTACTTATATTGAAAATGGAAAAACAATAGTCCACCATGAAAGAAGTTATTTTGTTAAGAAAAATGGAGTTTGGTTTTATCAAAAATGGTTGCCTATAACTTCTACAAGAATAAATGAAAACAAAGTTGGAAGAAATGATCCTTGTCCTTGTGGAAGTGGTAAAAAATATAAAAAATGTTGTGGTAAATAAAAATTTATTCTCAACATAAAAGGAGGATTTTAAATGAAAAAAATATTGTTTGGTTTATTTGGAATCTTATCAACAATGGCATTTGCTGGAGATTTTGATAGAGAGGAAGCTATTTTAACAAGTGAACTGTATAAAAATTTTCCTGTGTTAGAACAAAATAAGAAAATAAACGTAAAAGAGATAGAGGTAGATATTGAACATGACAAGGCTGTAGAAGTGGATGTTGAATTTGCTATGGGTTCTGAAGTCAATACTGCTAACTATGATGAGTATGCTAAAAAAATAAGTAATGAAATTGACAAAGCTATCAGTTCTAATTTAGGAAATGGATATAAGTTAATAAAACTTGAACTTGATACTTCTGGAATTAAAAATGATAAAAAAACATATAGATACTAATATTAAAAAGCTCTTTAGAAATAAAGAGCTTTTTATTTTTGTATTTACTCAGTTATCTGGTTACACAAAAAATAAAAAAACTCCTATTTTAAGGAGTTAAATTCATTATAAGTGGCTGGGCTGGCTGGATTCGAACCAGCGCATGACGGAGTCAAAGTCCGTTGCCTTACCGCTTGGCGACAGCCCAACAATAATGGTCGGAATAGCAAGATTCGAACTTGCGGCCCTCTGCTCCCAAGGCAGATGCGCTACCGGACTGCGCTATATTCCGACTTTTCTTGACAAAAATTATAATACCATATTTTCTAAAATAAGTCAATATATTTTTAAAAAAAATTCAAAAAAAATTAAATTTATATAATTTTTTAATTTACTTCAATAATATGTTTATTTTTATTTATATAAATGGTATACTTATAAATAAAGTGCTAAAAAATAATTACAGGAGGAGAATATGAAGTTTAAAGCTATTGTTTGTGATTTAGATGGAACTCTTTTAAATCCAGAACATACAATATCTAAAAATACAATTGATACTATTAAAAAAATCACAGCTCAAGGAGTTAAGTTTTTTATAGCCACAGGGAGACACCATACTGATGCTCTAAAGTTTAAAGATATGTTAGGGTTAAAATCTTACTTAATAAGCTCTAATGGAGCTAGAATTCATGATGAAAAGAACAATATAATTTTTAAAGATGATATTTCTAAAGAGCTAAGTGAAGAGATTTTTAATACTGAAATTGATCCTGAAATTCATAAAGATGTATATTTAGAAGATAATTGGTATTTAGAGATTCCTTTAGAAGAAGCCCATGATTATCACAAAGAATCTGGCTTTACATATACAGTTACAAATTTTTCTAAACTACATGGAAAAGAGATAATAAAATTTTTCTATATTCATAATGATGAAAAAAAGATAAGTAAATTAGAAAAAGAATTAATAGAAAAATTTGGAGATAGAACTAATGTAACACTTTCACTACCTATTTGTTTAGAGGTTATGAATAAAGATGTCTCAAAAGGACATGCTATTACAAATGTACTAATGCCTCAATTAGGGCTAAAAAAAGAGGAGATTATCGCCTTTGGTGATGGTTTAAATGACTATGAGATGTTAAAAAGTGTAGGTGAAGGAGTTTTAATGGGAAATTGCAATCCTAGATTAAAAGAGCTTTTACCAAATAATAAAATAGCAAAACCAAATAGTGAAGATGGAGTGGCAGAGTATTTAAAAAAGATTTTTTTATAATTTAAAACAAGGGGAGATACATTATGAAAAAAAGAAATCTAGCAAGAGCATTCAAAGGGGCATTTAAAGAAACTATACCTATTCTCTTTGGGTATATTTCCGTAGGTATGGCTTTTGGTTTGTTGTGTGAAAAAGCAGGTTATAATTTTATTTGGGCTTTCTTTATAAGCTTGTTTTTATTTTCAGGCTCTATGCAATTTGTTCTTCTTAACCTTTTAACAGGTGGGGCTGGAATAATTGAAACTATAGTAACTACTTTAATAGTTAACGCAAGATACTCTTTATATGGTATATCTTTTATAGATTTCTTTAAAAAAATGAGAAAAGTAAGACCATATATGATTCATATTCTTACTGATGAGGTTTATGCTGTTATGTGTTCAGCAAAAACCCCATTAGGAGTAAACAGAAAGCAATTTTTCCTTGCAATTGGAATTTTATGTCATAGTTATTGGGTAATAGGTTGTGTTTTAGGTGCTTTGTTAGGTTCTTTAATAAAGTTCAATAGTCAAGGAATGGAATTTGCTATGACTGCTCTCTTTATTGTTATTTTTGTTGATCAATTCCTTACTTTCTCAACTAAAATACCTAATATCTTAGGAATAGTAATAGGAGCTGTATCTCTTTTAATTTTCGGACCTAAAAATATGCTTATTCCTTCTATTTTTATGATAATAATAGTTTTAATTCTTTTAAAAACTAAATTGGAAAAAGATATGGAACAAAATAAAAATAAGGGGGTAAAATAGTATGAAGATTAATTTTTGGTATTCTTTAAGTATAATATTAGCAGTTGGAGTGACTTCATATTTTTTAAGAGCCTTTCCTTTTATTGTTTTAAGTAAGAGAAATAAAACTATTGAAAATTTTATGATGTATTTAGGTAAAGTTCTTCCACCTGCTGTTATAGGAATTTTAATCATATTTTGTTTAAAAGATATTAAATTTACAGTTGCTCCCTATGGAACTCCTGAATTTTTAGCTGTTATTATGGTTGTTGTTCTCCATGTTTGGAAAAGACAAACTCTTATGAGTATTCTTGGGGGAACAGTTTTTTACATGATACTACTTCAAAAAGTTTTTATTTGATAATTATAAGAATAGGACTATATAAATTCTTAATTAGAATTTATTAGCCCTATTTTTTTATTAATTAATAAAATAGAATACCATAATAGCAGCAAGAATATAAAGTCCTATACCAACCTCTTTATATTTTCCAGCCCCAACTTTAACTATAACATATGAAATAATTCCAGCTCCAACTCCATTAGAGATACTATTAGTAAAAGCTGTTGCAACTACCATGAAAAATACTGGGAATGACTCAGTAAAATTATCATACTCTATATTTTTTAATCCACTTAACATCAATATTCCCATTATAATAAGTGCAGGTGCTGTTGCAGCTGCTGGAACCATTAAAGCTAATGGACTTAAAAACAGACTTATAAAAAAGAAGATACTTGTAAATACAGCAGTAAGTCCTGTTCTTCCCCCTGCTCCTACCCCAGCAGCAGATTCTACAAATGTAGTTATTGTAGTAGTTCCACATAAAGCTCCAACTACTGTTCCTAGAGCATCTACAAGGAAAGGTTTTTGAATATTTGGTAAATCTCCATTTTCATCAAGAAGTCCAGCTTTTTCAGATACTCCTAATAACGTTCCCAATGTTGAGAAGAAATCTCCAACAAAGAAAACAAATAGTATAGGTAAAACTTTTATACTTAAAATATTAGAAAAATCTAGTTTAAATGCTATCTCCCCTATTCCTGTTGGAAGAGCAATAAAGCTTTCAGGTATCTTAGTTATTCCAAGAGGGATTCCAATAATTGTAGCTGCAATTATCCCCAATAACATATCACACTTAACTTTTCTAGCTATAAGTATAGCTGTTATAAATATTCCAAAAATAGCTGTAATAGCAGCAGGATTTTTAATATCTCCTATTGCAATAGAACCATTTGCCACTTTCATAAGGCTACCATTTTTAAATCCAAGTTCAATAAGAAATATTCCTACTGTTGCTCCTATTCCTAACTTTAAACTTTTTGGTAAAAACTTTACAATTACCTCTCTAATTCCAAATACAGACATTAAAACAAATATTATACCTGACACAAAGTTCATAGCTAAACCTTGTTGCCAAGTAACAGCTCCACTTCCTACTAATGTCATAGCTAAAAAGGCATTACTTCCCATAGCTGGTGCTAAAGCAAAAGGAAGTTTAGCATAAAGCCCCATAAATAATGTAAATATAGCTGACATTAGAGCTGTTACAGTAAATACCTCTTTCATTGGCATTCCTGCATTTTTCATAATTAGAGGATGAACTATCAATATATATGACATTGTCATAAATGTAGCCAATCCTCCACCAAATTCAACTTTGATGTTGCTTTTTCTCTCTGATAGACAAAAATATCTATCTAGAAAGCTTTTCTCTTTGTTCTGCATCTTTTTCTTTTCCTCCTAATAATATTAAAATTGTTTAATAATCTTTTGATTTATTACATCTATAAGTCCTATATCACTCATTTTTACCTCTGGTATAACTATTAGAGCAAGAGTACTAGGTCTTGTAATAGGACTAGCAGTTTCAATACCATATTGTTTAAGAAGATTATTCATTCTGAAAATATCCTTACTTAACTCTTGAGCAGATTTTTTAGAAAGCATTCCAGCTATTGGGAATAGAACTTCATCTACAACTTTACTATCCTCTACTACTACAACTCCACCACCAATCTCTGCTATTCTTTTTGAAACAGCTACTGCATCTTTAGCATTATTAAATATAATAGTCATATTGTGTGAATCATGTGAATAAGTTGTTCCCACTGCTCCTTTAGCTAAATAGAAATTCTCTACAACAGCAAGAGCAATATTATCATTATCTGGATATCTATTTAAAATTGCAACAAAGTTAAGTTCTGTTCCTTCAAGCTCAATATATCCATTCTTTACTGGAACTGTAAACAGTTTTTTTCTTGTTACAGATCTACTTCTGCTTAGATACTCCATTCCTACAATTTCCATAGTTCCATTATCAATAGGAGCTTTAATTTTAAAATCTTCCTCAGTAAAGTCTTTAATTGTTACACTATTATAGTTTTCCAACTCAAGAGTAGGTTTAGGAATAGAAACAACCATCTCATCATTTTCAGCTACTAATTTTCCTTTGTAAAATACTTTTTCAACATTATAATCTTGAAGATTGTCAAAAATTACCATATCAGCAAAATATCCTGGTGCTATTCCACCAATTTTCTCTAAATGATAAGCTTGAGCTGCATTAAGTGTCACTGCTCTAATAGCTTCTATTGGATCAAGTCCAGCTTTTACAGCTATTCTCACACAATCATTTATATGTCCTTTCTCAAGAATGTCTTTTGGTTCTCTATCATCTGTACAAAGAGTAAAGTTTCTTGGAGATTTAAATCCCTTTATATTTTCAACAATAGATGTTATATTCTTCGATAGTGAACTTTCTCTAGCATCTACTATCATCCCTTTTCTTATCTTCTCTTTAGCATGAACCCCATCTCTTACCTCGTGACAAGATACAGGTCCTCCACATAAATATGCTGATAGATCTGAACCTACAACCTCTGGAGCATGTCCTTGAAGAAATTTATCTTTTTGATAAGCTACATCAATTATATCTTCCATTCTCTTATCTGAATTGATAACTCCTACAAAATCCATTACCTCTCCAAGCCCAAGAACTCTATCTTTGTCCAACATCTTATCAATTATATCAGCATCAAACTCTGCCCCTGTTGTTTCTAAACCAACAACTGATGGAACACAAGATGGAATTAGAAAGTATTGATTCATTGGTAAATTTTCTGAAGCTTCCAACATATAATCTACTCCCTTTTCTCCCAAAGCATTTCCTATCTCATGGGGATCAGCTATTATAGTTGTAGTTCCTTTTGGTATAACTGCCTCAGCAAAGTGATATGGAGTAAGGTGACTACTCTCTATATGAAGATGAGAATCAATAAAGCCTGGTGCAAGATATTTTCCTTTTATATCAATAATTTTTTCAGCTGGCTTCATTGTATCTCTTTCACACTCTACAACATCTGCTATATATTCATTATAAATATATATATTAGCTAAGTAGATTTCTCCAGAAAAAACATTTATTAAATTAGCATTTTCAATTTTCAGTGTAGCTTCTCTCTTTCCTAAAGCAACTTCTATAAGTTTTCTTCTCTCTATCTTATCCATAATATTCCCCCTTATTATTTTAGTGTATTTTTAAAAACATATTATATATTAAAATAGAAAAAAGGTAAATAATTTTATAAAAAAACTGTACTTAAAAATTTTAAGTACAGTTAATTTCATGTTATTCTCCTATTTTTTTAGGTTGTAGCCACTCTGATTTTTTCCCCATTTGATAGTTTTTTATAAACTCATCTTTATACTCTTTGAAGTTTCCATCAATAATTGCTTTTCTAGCATTTTTCATAAGTTTTAATAGGAAATAAAGATTGTGATATGTAGCTAATCTTTGCCCTAAAATCTCCTCTGCTTTAAATAGATGTCTTATATACCCTCTTGTATAGTTTCTACATACATAGCAGTCACATCCCTCATCAAGAGGTCTATCATCTTCAGCATAAGCAGCATTTTTTATAACCAGTCTACCATATTTTGTAAATACTGTTCCATGTCTACCTATTCTACTAGGTTGTACACAGTCCATCATATCTATTCCAGCTTCAACAGCCTCTAACATATCCAATGGTTCTCCTACTCCCATAAGATATCTAGGTTTATTCTCTGGGCATTTCTCTACAATATGATGCAATATTCTATACATATCTTCACGAGGCTCTCCAACTGCTAACCCTCCTATTGCATATCCAGAGAAACTTTCATCCATAGTCATAAGCTCATTTAAACTCTTATCTCTTAGATCTTCATATATTCCACCTTGAACTATAGCAAATAATCCTTGTTCATCAGGTCTCTTATGAGCTTCTATACATCTTTTAGCCCATCTTGTTGTTCTCTCTATTGACGGTATCATATACTCTCTTGTAGAAAGTCCTGGTGGGCATTCATCAAATAGCATAACTATATCAGAGCCTAAATTATTTTGAATACTGATAGATTTTTCAGGAGAAAGGAAATGTTTAGAACCATCTATATGAGAACTAAATTTTACTCCCTCCTCAGTTATCTTTCTTAAAGCTCCTAAACTAAATACTTGGAAACCTCCACTATCTGTTAAAATAGGTTTGTTCCAATTCATAAATTTATGAAGTCCACCAAATTTTGCTATCAACTCATCACTAGGTCTCAAATAAAGGTGGTATGTATTTCCTAAGATTATTTCAGAACCTATAGTTTCTAACTCCTCTGGTGTCATTGTTTTTACAGTAGCTTGTGTTCCTACAGGCATAAATACAGGTGTTTCAATTACTCCATGTGGAGTTGTTATTCTTCCTGCTCTAGCTTTTCCCTGTTTAACTTCTAGCTCATATGTTACAGGTAATTTTTTTGTCATATATTCTCCTATCTTTTTATTTTATCTATCTACTGAAATTACATTTTTTAATTTTAATAGGTTGTTCAATAGATATTTATATTCACTCTTATCACTTATCTCAATAGTAAGTTTTAGATTTATATATTTATCTCCGTTTTTTGTTATCTCATTTGAATTAACAGAGACTAAATTTATCTTATGATTTGCTATTACATTCATTAGATCTAATAAAATATTTGGTCTATCATAAACAAGAACATTAAAAGTAAACTTATATTTATTAAGTTTTTTAGCTATCAAGCTTTTATCCCAAGCAACAGCTATCTCTCTTGTAGGGTCGTGAGCTATCATATTTTGAACATTTTTACAATCTTTTCTATGAACTGTTATTCCTGTTAATTTTGTAACATATCCTGTTATCTCATCCCCAGGAAGAGGAGTACAACATCTCGCAAATCTAATTAAAGTATTATTTACTCCATCTATAACTATTCCATAATCATTTTTACCAGCTGAACTTTTTTCCTTCTCTTTTTTCTTCTCCATAAGTTCATCTATGTTTATATTTGAAATAGCTCTCTCTTTTTCAATTCTTGTTCTTAATTTTTTAATAATAACATCTATCTTACTTCTCTTTTCTCCCACATGGAAATAAAATTCATCTAAATTATTGATATTATTCTTTTCCATATGTTTCTTTATAATTGGATCTTCTTCCATCTCTTTAAGAGAGATTCCCAATTTTCCTAACTCTCTTTCAAGATTTTCTCTTCCAATTTTTATTGTTTCTTCCATTATAGAGTCTTTTAAAAGTTTTCTAATCTTACTTTTAGCTCCATGAGTAACTACTATATCTAACCAATCTTTTGCTGGTCCTTTTGAGTTTTTAGCAGTTATAATCTCAACTCTATCTCCATTTTGAAGTTTATAATCCAAAGTAACAATTTTTCCATTTACCTTAGCTCCTACACATTTACACCCTATTTGAGTATGAATAGCAAAAGCAAAGTCAAGAGGTGTCGCTCCCTGTGGTAACTCTAAAATATCCCCTTTTGGTGAGAAAACAAATACTGTTTCATTCATTATATCTTCAGTTACACTTTTTATAAAGTCCTGTGTATCCTCAGCCTCATTTTGAAGCTCAAGTATATTTCTAAGCCAACCATAGATTTGATCGCCCTTTGTTACCTTTGTTTTTTCCTTATAACTCCAATGTGCTGCTACCCCTTCTTCAGCAACCTTGTCCATCTCTTCAGTTCTAATTTGAATTTCAATAAATTTACCTTGTGGTCCTACAATTGTAGTGTGAATTGATTGATAGTTATTTGATTTAGGAACTGCTATATAATCTTTAAATCTTCCTGGAACTGGTCTAAAGTGGCTATGAATAACTCCCAAAGTATTATAACATTCAGCCTCTGTATCTACAATTATTCTTATCCCCATTAAATCATAGATATCATCAAACTCTTTTCCCTTTTCATACATCTTTTTATATATACTATAAAAATGTTTAAATCTTCCTTTAACATTTCCCTTGATACCAGTATCATGAAGAAGTTTTACTATTGTTTTTATAAAACTTTCTATATACTCACTTCTCTCAGCTCTTTTACTATCTATTAAACTTTTTATATGTGTATACTCATCTGGCTTCAGATATCTTAAACATAGATCTTCAAGCTCCCATTTTATTTTGGCTATCCCTAATCTATGAGCAAGAGGTGCATATATATCAAGGGTTTCTTGAGATATAGAGATTTGCTTCTCTGGTTTCATATACTTCATTGTTCTCATATTATGAAGTCTATCTGCTAGTTTTATAATGATAACTCTCAAGTTTTGAGCCATAGCAAGAATCATCTTTCTAATATTTTCATCTTGCTTTTTTGTTCCATTTGGCAGATTTTTCAATTTTGTAACTCCATCTACAAGAGTTGCTACTGTATCTCCAAAATTATATTTAATATCTGCTAAAGTTATCATTGTATCTTCAACTATATCATGTAAAATACCAGCTACTATGGTATCTGTATCCATTTTCATATCAATGAGGATTTTTGTAACTTCTACTGGGTGCATAATATAATCTTCTCCAGATTTTCTGTATTGTCCCTCATGACACTCTTCTGCAAAACATAGAGCTAATTTTATTTTTTCAAGATCTACTTTTAAATTGTTCTTATTTATCTGATTTACAATTTCTTCCCAATAGTTCATAAAATTTCCTCTTTTCCTTATTAAATTTTTAACAAAAGGCGACATCTCTGCCGCCTTTAATCTTTAGTATTTCATTAAAGCCAAAACAGGATAGTTTTTTAATTTTTCTATTCCTTTTAATTCTTCAAGTTCAATTAAAAATCCTAGCCCTGCAACAACTCCACCTAAAGCTTCAACTAATTTTATTACAGCTTCAATAGTTCCCCCTGTTGCTAAAAGATCATCAACTATCAATACTCTTTGTCCTGGCTTTATAGCATCTTTATGCATAGCTAAAACATTTGAACCATATTCTAAATCATATGAATACTCTATTACTTCTCTTGGTAATTTTCCAGGTTTTCTAACTGGAACAAAACCTACTCCTAATTCTGTTGCTACTGGACATCCAAAAAGAAACCCTCTAGCTTCTGGTCCTACTACAACATCTATTTCTTTCTCTTTTGCAAATTCAACTAATCTATTTATAGTTTCTTTATATGCCTTTCCATCTTGCATTAAAGGAGTTATATCTCTAAAGATTATTCCCTCTTTTGGAAAATTTTCTATTGATTTTACATAATTCTTTAAATTCATTCTATCTCCCCTTAATTTCTAAATTTCTTCTTTATGTAATAACATTCTCTTTAATTTTAAAATATCGTCATCTTTTATATCTGAAATCTTTTCTAAATACTCTCTGCTTTTTTCAAGATCTCCCTTTGAATAATATAGATTTACTAAGTTTTTTACCACATCTTTATCACTAGGATCTAATTTATAAGCTTCTTCATAAAAATCAATAGCTGAATTTACATCTCCTAATTCATAGGATAAAAAGGCTATCTCTTTTATAACTACTATATTTTTTGAGTTTATCTCATAAGCTTTTTTATACTCTTTTAAAGCATCTTTTTTCTTTCCCTTTTGATAGAGATTTATCCCTTTAATAAAACTATATTTTTCCTCTTTTGAATTAGAGTTTGAACAACCTACACAAAATATTAAACATAATATTAGTAAGATTTTTATCATTACTACTACCCCTATTTTTCATTATTTTCAATTAATTCATTCTCTTCATCTTTTATTCCATGTTTTTCAGGAGTAATAACTCCACCTGAAATTATAAGTTTTACTGCATCATCTATTTTAATATCTAATATATGTACATCTTTAGCATTAGCAATTATAAACATTCCAGATGTTGGATTTGGAGATGTTGGAATAAAAATATTATACATTTTTTCTATCCCTGTTGCTCTCTCTAAAGTTTCATTTTTATCAGCTGTTAAAAATCCTATACTATATATTCCTCTTCTAGGATACTCCACAGCTACTACCTTTTGATAAGTAGTTGATCTATCAGATTTTACAATATCTATTATTTGACTAATTGTTGAATAAATTTGATTAATAAAAGGTATCTTGCCTAAAAATTGTTTTGCTTTTTTTGCAATTTTAGCAAAAAACACAAGTTTCAAAGTAAAACCAACAATACATATAAACATTATCATAGTTATTAAAGATAATATGTATGTCAAAATTTGAAAATAGAAGATATAATCCTCTTCTCCCACAAGATTTAAAATTATATTTTTTATAATTATAGTTACAAAAGAATCATTTAAAACTATTAATACAAGTCCCATTATCCAATTAAAAATATATGCTGTCAATACTAAAGGTAGCAGTGAAAAAAGACCTGCATAAAAATAATTCTTTAAATGTTTAATCATCTAGTGTTTGCTCCTTTTCAATGTATACTTTAGAAACTCTCATTTTATTTACTTCTAAAACTCTTAATTTTACTCCATCTATTGTAAGCTCATCTCCTACACTAGCTACTCTACCAAGCTCAGTGATAATAAGCCCACCTAAACTTTCATAATCATCTGAATCTGGAAGTTTTATATCTAACTCTTTGTCTAAAGTTTCTATATCTATCATAGCGTCTACTTCATAACTATTTTCATCTATTTGAGTTATAAATTCTTCCTCTTCTGTATCAAATTCATCTCTAATTTCTCCAACTATCTCTTCTATCAAATCTTCAATAGTTAGAAGTCCCACTATTCCACCATACTCATCAAGTACAAGAGCAATATGAACTTTCAATGTTCTAAACTCTTTTAAAATCTCTATTATAGATTTTGTTTCTGGTACGAAATATCCAGGTCTTATAAAGTTTTTAATAGGCACATTAGTATTTCCATCTTTTAAGCTATTCATAATATCTTTGATATATAATACCCCTATTATATTATCAATAGTATCTTCATATACTGGAATTCTTGAAAAACCATTATCTATTAACTCATACCAAACATCATCAATAGTCTTGCTTCCTTCAAATGCAAGCATTGATGTTCTAGGTGTCATTACCTCTTTAGCTGTAGTTTCTCCAAACCCAACTATAGAATGAATCATCTCTTTTTCATCCTCTTCTATTACACCTTCAGCTTCACCAACATTTACAAAAGAGATTATATCCTCTTCTGTTATCATCAATGTTTCATCTGTTAAATCAATACCTAACATTCTTCCTATAAATTTAGAAATTCCAATAAGTATCTTAATAATAGGTTTAGCTATAAAACTGAACCAATAAATTATTACTATTACCACTCCAGCTATCTTCAAAGATTGATTTTTAGCTATAATCTTTGGAGTGATCTCTCCAAAAATTAGTATTATTATAGTCATAATAATAGTGGCGATAGCTACAGATTTACTTGAATTTCCCATTAAATTTACAGTTACAACTGTTGCTATTGAAGAAGCCCAAATGTTTACTATGTTATTTCCCAATAATAATCCAGTAAGCATCTCATTTGGATTTTTCAACCATTTTTTTAAAAGACTAACCTGTTTTTCATGCTTCCCATCCTCTAACTTCTCTAAATGAATACTTCTAAAAGAAGTTAAAGCAGTCTCAGAAGCTGAGAAAAAACCTGACAATAAAATTAAACCCACAAGCAACACAATATTTTGATACGTGTCCACTTCTACTCATACACCTTCCTTATTTTTAATAACATTTATTTATTAAGTCACTCTTAGTGACTATTCCAACTAATTTTTCATTTTCTAAAACTAAAGCATAATTATATCCCTTATCCAACATCTCACTTACTACTCCTTCTAAGTCAGCATCTATATCTGCAGTATAGAAGTCTTTTTCCATTATATCTTCAGCTTTAAATGATATAAATTTTTTCATTTTTTCTTTAAACCCTTTGCTATTTGGTAAAGCTATCATTATTTCCCAAAAAGCTATTACTGGTGGCACTGGTGATTTTCCTTGTTTTACTAAAATGTCATCTCTAGTTACTACTCCAACAATTTTCTCTCCATCTAAAACTGGTAATTTTCCCAATCTTTTCTCTTTCATTATTGAAACTATCTCTCCAACTAATGTTTCTCTTGTTATTGTTTGAACCTCTCTATTGATTACATCTCTTACTTTCTTCATAATAACCTCCACCTTTATAATATTATCACATATTTATTTAAAATACAATAATTGTTACCCTTGTATTTTAGTAAAATAATAACATTATATTATACTACAAAACTGGCTTTTTTCATTTAAAATAAAATTAAAACCAGAAAATCTGGTTTTATTTTATTACAAATAACTTGTCTCCTTTTTTAACAAGTTCTCCATCTCCTACTAGGATTTTTACTATAGTACAATTTTTATGTGCTTTTACTTCATTCATTAATTTCATAGCTTCTATTATACATAAAGTTTCTCCTGAAGATACACTTTGTCCCTCAGCTACAAATGGTGGGTTTCCTGGAGCTGAAGATTTATAGAATGTTCCTACCATTGGTGATGTAATAACTTCTCCCTCTACCTCTTCCTTAACTTCCTCTTGTTTTGGAGCTACCTCCTCTTGAACAAAGTCAACAGCTGCTGTAACTGCTGGAGTTTTAGCCACTATAACTTGTTCTGGTTGAACTACTTTATTCTCTTTTTTTAAAGTTACCTTTGCCCCTTCACTTTCAACTACCACTTCATTTAAATTATACTTTTCAATACTTTCTGCTAAGTCCTTTATCATTTTTAAATCTATTTTCATCTTTTCCTCCAATTTTTTAGTTACTTCCTATAATTCTTAACTCTTTTACTCCATCAACTTCAGTTATTCTCTCAAGCATTCCCTCTATTTTTCTTAACATATTTTCTGTTGTTTGGATAGAGATTGTTGATTTTGCTACTCCATCTATAGCTATATTTTGAACTATAGTTAGTATATTCATATCTTCAGTTGCAATGATTTCTAATATCTTAGCAAGTATTCCTGGTTTATCTATAAGTGACATATGAATACTGAATACCTTATCTTTTCCACTTTCAAAAAATGGTTTGATATAATCTTTATATTTGTAGTAAGTACTTCTACTTATTCCTACTTTTTTTATAGCTTCATATTTTGACATTTTGCTATGTTGAACAAGATCATTAACTTTGATTACACTTTGAATAGAGTTAGGCAGTATTCTCTTGTCTACTATGTAAAACTCTCTCTTCCCTGCTGGATCTATTTTTATCTCTTCTAAATCATATTTTTCAGCTTCTTTTTTTTCTGTACCAATTTTCTTTTTATTAGTAATTTTCATTGCTTCTATCCCTCCACAAATATTTATACAAGTTTCTTATTTCTCTTAAATGCAGATAGTGTATTCTTAAAAAGCATAGCTACAGTCATTGGTCCTACCCCTCCAGGAACAGGAGTTATCCAGCTACATTTTGGAGCTACATTTTCAAAATCTACATCTCCAAAAAGTCCCTCTGCTGTTCTATTTATTCCTACATCAATGATAACAGCCCCATCTTTTACCATGTCAGCTTTTACAAATTTTGCTACTCCCATAGCTGCTACAATAATATCTGCCCCTTTTAATTTTTCAGCTAGATTTTTTGTTTTACTATTACATATAGTTACTGTTGCTCCCTCATTTATGAAAAATCCTGCCATAGGTTTCCCTACAATATTACTTCTTCCTATTATTACAACATCTTTTCCTTCTACTTCTAATTCATATCTTTTAAATAGTTCAACTATTCCAGAAGGAGTACAAGGTTTTATAGAGTTTTTATCTCCTAAGAAAAGTAACCCCATATTTTCTGGTTTAAATCCATCTACATCTTTTGAGAAAGCTATTGTTTCAACTACTTTTTTCTCATCTATATGTTTAGGAAGAGGAAGTTGTACTAAAATACCATCTACTTTTTCATCAGCATTTAGATCTCTTATAACATTTAAAAGATCTTCTTCAGTTACATTTTCAGGAAGATAATGTGCAAAACTTTCAAATCCTAACTCTGCACAACCTTTAATTTTAGAATTTACATATATTTTAGAAGCAGGATTTTCCCCTACTAAAACTATTGCTAGTCCTGGAACTTTCCCTATCTTTTCTTTTATTTTTTTAAGCTCTTCTTTTATCTCCTCTTTTATCTGAGAAGAAGTCTTTTTTCCATCTAGTATCATTTAATTAAACTTATCTCCCTTTTTCAAAATATTACCATTTAAAATATCAGCTCCACTTAAAAGCTTTTTATTTTCTGGTTTAACCTCTGTAAGAATAACACTTCCATTACCAGTTTTTACAACTACACCTTTTCCTTTAATTGTATCTACAATCTCTCCAACTTCTCCATCTTCATACTTTTTGAAGTTTTCTTTTACTCCATAGATTTTGAATATCTTATCATCTAACATAGTATAAGCACTTGGAAATGGATTCATTCCCCTTACCATATTAAAAATCTCTCTCTCTGTTAAATTCCAATTAATTTTACAATCCTCTTTTCTAAAAGGTTTTACAAATGTAGCTTCAGAGTGATTTTGAACTGTTCTTGGAGCTTCACCTTTCTCTATTAATTTAACTGCTTCTAGTAATTTTTCAGCTCCTATCTCCATCAATCTGTCATGAAGAGTTAAGAATGTATCCTCATCAGTAATCTCTGTTTCTCCAGTAAGAATAACATCTCCAGCATCTAACTCCTCAGCTATATGCATTATACTTACCCCTGTTTTCTCCTCTCCATGTATCAAAGCAGCATTTATTGGAGCTGCTCCTCTATATTTTGGCAGAAGTGAAGAGTGAACATTTATAATCCCTAATTTAGGTAGTTCTATTATCTCTTTTGGAATGATTTTTCCATAGGCAACAACTACTATTAAATCTGGATTTAACTCTTTTATAAGATTATATGTTTCCTCTGTCTTTAAACTATTTGGTTGATATACAGGGATATTATTAGCTAAAGCATACTCTTTTACAGGAGTATATTTTATCTTCTTCCCTCTCATATTAGGCTTATCAACTTTAGTGAAAGCTCCTATTATATCATACTCTTTATTTAAAATATCAAAACATGGAACTGCAAAATCTGGAGTTCCCATAAATAATATTCTCATTTAATCATCCTTTTTATCTTTATTATTATCTTTATTTATATCTTCTACTATTTCAATAAAAGATTTTATATCTTTGAACTCTTTATATACTGAAGCAAATCTTACATAGGCAACTTGGTCAATTTTTTTCAATTTCTCCATTACCATCTCTCCAAGTTCTTTTGTTGTAATCTCAGCTTTTAAAGAGTTTTGAATATTTTTTTCAATCTCTAGAACAAATGTTTCTAAACTTTCTCTACTTATATTTCTCTTAACTGTAGCAGCGACAAGTCCTCTCATCAATTTATTTCTATCAAATTTGTCTCTTCTTTTGTCTTTTTTTACAACATAAAGAGGAGTTTCCTCTACCTTTTCAAAAGTTGTAAATCTTTTTTCACATTTAATACATTCACGACGTCTTTTGATTGAATACCCGTCCATAAACGATCTACTGTCAATTACTTTTGTATCTTCTGAATTACAAAATGGACACTTCATCTTCCTCACCTATACAGTTTCTTTTTTATTTATACACTCTATTACCTCAGCTGGTGTTTTGCAAGCTAATAGCTCATTTCTAAACTCCTCTTCTCTTATAAGCCTTGATATTCTAGCTAATACTTTTAAATACACTTGGCTATCTTTCATTGGAGAAGCAAAAACAAAAAATATGTTTACACTTTCATTGTCCAATGATTTAAAATCTATCTTCTCTTTACTTATTCCGAAAGCTATTGTCAGTCTATCAGCAGCATCAGTTTTAGCATGTGGAATTGCTACTCCCTTTCCAATTCCTGTACTACCTAATTTTTCTCTTTCAATTAATGCTTTATAAATAACATTTTCTTCATTATGAACATCTGGAGAAACAGCAATAAGATCTGCTAGTTCCATTAAAACATCATCCTTATTTTTTGATTTTAATTTAAGAGATATTAAATCTTCTGACATATAATCAGTAATTTTTACAACATTGATCATTATTCTACCCCCATTAAATAATTTTTTAATTTAAATTCTGTTCCTAGATGAAAGTTTAAATATCTTTCAAAAAGGAGTGTTACATTTTTTATATCTTTTAAAGGATATTCGCCATTGATTATATCTTTTATCCTTTTATTAACAACTTTTTCAATTATCTCTTTCTCTATCTTATTAACTTTATATGAATACCTTTTCTCCTCTTGAAAAAATCCATTTCCTTCAAAGGAGAAAAACTCTCCATTTCCTAAGCTAAAATTTAATCCCTCTTCTTTTACTAAAGTATACAAATAAAAGATAATTAAAATATAATTTTTTTTCATATCATTATTATCTTTTAAAAAATTCAGAGTTTTTTCAGTTATACTAAATAGAGTTTTTTTTCTATTATTTTCAACAAGTATTGAATTTAAAATAGATAGAAAATACAAACTAATATATAGATTCTCTATATTCTCTTTAATCTCTCTGTAAGCATCTAAAGTTAAAATATTAGTCAGTATAAAATTTTCTCCCTTTTTATAAAAGGTAAATTTTGAAAGAGTTAATACATCAGCTGAACTTTGTTCTCTGGTTTTGCTTTTTCTAATTCCCTTTAACAAAACACTTATCTTTCCAAAATTCTCTGTAAAAATTGTAATATATCTATCTGCCTCTCCAAAATCACTTTTATTTATTATTATTCCTCTACAATCAAATAGTTTCATTATTTAGTATAAACTCCTCTTTAGAAAAATTAGGATTTATTTTATACCCTTCTATCTTTATATCACCAATTTTTATATCTTTATCATAAATTTTAAAAGATACTGGTAATAGATACCCATCTACTTTACTAAATTTTTCAAATTTGATTTTTATTCCATCTTCTAAAATCAATTCTCCTATTTTAGAAGCATAGTATTTTTTTCTAAAATCTTCATTTTCCTTTTCCTGTTCAAAGATATAGTTTATAACCTTAATTATTCTATTTTCATCAGCATTTACCTTTTCATGTGTTACTTGTCCAAACAATGGTAAATACACTATTTTTTCATTTTGGTTGTAAATATATATCTCTCCCTTATTCAATTCAGGAATAACTATCTCTTTTTTAATCTTATCTGGGATTTGAAATTTAATATTATATTCTGTTTTTCTATTCTCTTTATTTAATATAATCTCCTCTTTTGTTAAAAATTCAAGAGTTTTTATATCTGAAATACTTTTTTCTTTAGATAAAGTTAATGTTGTCATCAATAAAAAAAGTAAGATTAATAATTTTTTCACTATTTCTCCTTTTCTTCCTTTGGAACTATTACAAGTACTTCATTCAGATTTAAAATATCTAAGTCTGTTTTTATCTTTATACTTCTAAAGATTTGGCTCTCATCTTGGTCAATTTCAGAGATATAACCTACATATAATCCCTTTGGATAGATCTCACTTATTCCAGAAGTATATACCTTTTCTCCTAATTGAAGCGTATTTTCAAAAGTATTTGGCTCAAAATATAGTTCTCCAGTTCCTTCGTCACTACCCTTAGCTATTCCAAGCATCTGACTTTCAGTTAAAACACTTAAATTGAAATTTTCTCCTGTAACCATATCAACTAAAGAGTAATCTTCATAAACTTTACCTATCTTTCCAATAAGTGTCTTTCCTGCTAAAACAATCATATTCTTTTGCATTCCATCTTTTGTACCCAAATTTATATAAAATCTCTCATATAAATTACTTGGACTTCTAAAATTCACTTTGGCTACTCTTAAATCTAAAGGCACTGTTTCTTTCATTTTAAGTAATTCTTGTAACCTTTTGTTCTCTTCAACTAAAGTTTTATTAAACTCTATTGCCATATCTAATTTAACATTTTCATTTTTTAATCTTTTATTTTCTTCTAGAATATGTTTATACTCTGTAACTGCATAAGAAGTTTCTTTGAAATAATTACCTGTATTGTATATAGTTTTTTGAATTGGAAAGAAAATTGTTCCAGCTTCATCTACTACATTATTAATTACACCTCTAAAAAAAAATAAAATTAAAATTATACAAATAAATAAAATAAGTATCTTTGTTTTTTTTCCTGAAGTTTTATCATTTTTTAACATTTAGCTAATTCCTTTATTATTTCAAGTGCTAATCTAGACATCTCAACTAAATCATCTATTTGAATATACTCTTCTGTTGTATGTACTTTTGACATTCCCACAGCTAAGTTTACAGCAACATAACCTTTAGCATTATACACATTAGCATCACTTCCACCACCAGAAGATTTTAATTCACATTTTAAATTGATTTTTTCACAAGCTTTTTTCAAATGATTAATTATTTCTAAATCTTCATTTAATTTAAATCCTGCATAACCTTTTTTTACTTTATTTTCTACTTTAGCTCCAAACTCTTTTGCAACTTCTTCAAAAATATCGTTAGTTTCTTTTAATAGATTATCAAGTTTTTCCCCATCAAAACTTCTAGCCTCATACATCATTGAGATTTCTGGCATAACTATATTTACAGCTTCTCCACCTTTTACTATACCAATATTTGAAGTTGTTTCCTTGTCAATTCTTCCTAATCTTAATTTTGATACAGCATGAGCAGCTACTGTAAAGGCATTTATTCCATCTTCTGGATTTATTCCTGCATGAGCTGGTTTACCAATAATTTTTATCTCTCCCTTTGCAGAATGAGGAGCTTGAACTATTGCTTCCCCTGGTTTTCCACTTGAATCAAGAATATAAGAGAAATCTGGTGAGTATTTTTCTATTTCAAAAGCTCTAGCACCACGTAGTCCTATCTCTTCAGCAATAGAGAAAACAACTATAATTTCTGGATGATCAAGATTATTTTCTTTTATCACTCTAAGCATCTCTAAAATAGCAGCTATTCCACCTTTGTCATCTCCACCTAAAACAGAAGTTCCATCAGTTTTTATAATATTATCTTCTATTATAGGAGTTACTTTGTCACAAGGTAATACTGTGTCCATATGTGAACTAAAAAGAACTTTTTTCTTATTTGGAGCTCTTAATATTCCAACTATATTACCACAATTTCCTCCATTTTCCTTTCCTGCATTATCCTCATAAGCTTCTAACCCTAGCTCTTTTAAAGTCTTTAAAAGATAATCTCCTATCTCTCTCTCTTTTAAAGATGGAGATGAAATTTTTACCATATCTATAAATCTAGAAGTTACCTTCTCTCTATTAACCATCGCTCCTCCTAATAATCCATTTTTTAATACTATCTTTCCTATAATTATAATATATTGTGCTTTTTTTGTAAAGTGTAAGTAGTATATTTTTCTAAATAATTGGAAAAGTATATCATTTTTTTATACTATCCTCTTTTCTTCTATACTAAAAAACTACATTGTCTATCCTAGTTTCCTAAAATATCAAATGTAGCTTAATTTTTATAATCTATTTATGTTAATAAAAAAATACTGAAAAGAAAAAATTCTAATCAGTATTTTTCTAATTACTTCATATATTTTTTTATTTCATCCTTACTAAACTTAAATATAGGCATTCCACTTGAGTATGGAGCAAGATCATAAAGAGGAAATACAAATTTTACACTATCTCCTTCAAAATACATTACAGCATTTTTTATATTTATCTCTGGTTCTTCAAAGAAAATAACCTCATCTCCATTAATATTTTTTACTTTTTCCCTGTTTGCTATGGCATCGTTTATTTTCAACTCAAAATAACTTTTTGCATTTTCATTAAAGAAAGTTTCAAAATTAATAAGTTTTAGATCTTTATCTCCTATATTATATGTTTCTAAAGTTGTATTTCCATGAGCTCCACCAGTATAAGTATAAATTTTTAATAATATTGAAGTTATTCCAAAACTATTTTCCTTTACTTCATAACTCATCTCTGCTTCATAAGGTGTACTTTGTTTTAGATCTTCTGTACTTTCTAAAAGTTCATCTATTATAAGTCTAGCATTTTCTTGTAAAGAAAGATTAAAGTAAGATATATCTTCACTTTGTACATTTGAAATTTGAGGAATAACTAAATTATATTTATAATTATTTGTCGTCCCCTTATACTCTAACTTCTCAATTTCTTTCTCTTTCCCCTTTTCTTTTTCAACACCACAAGCAGTAAATAACAGTATTAATAATATTATTACTCCTTTTAATCTTTTCATTCTTCATCACCCAATTATTTTATTACACCATATAATGTAATCTATTTTTCAAAAAAAGTCAAAAATAGTTTTTTGTAATTAAGCTTTATATATAAACTACAATATATCTAATTAAGCTCAGTTATCTAGCACATCCCTAGTTTTGACAAAGTACCTTTGTTATTTGCGATTATTAGTCAAGTTAAGTTATCTCTATTCTTTTTTAACATCAATTTGACTCCATGTCAGTGAATAAAGAATCCCTATTGCTCATTCCGTTGAAAATGCAAAACTCGCTTCGCAAGCTCCGCTCAAACACATTGCATTTTCTTAACTTCATTTCGCTGAGGGCTTCTAATATTCACTTCTAAATTACGTCAACTTGATGTTAGGGATAATATATTTTTACTTTAATTATTAGGATAATAAATTATAATTTACAATAAAAAAGCTATTTAAATTGACAACTAAAAATATCAACTTAAATAGCTTTCACTTTATTTTATAATTATCTCTCTATATGGTTGAATCTTATATTTTTCCATTGGTAACACTTGATAATTTACTTTTTCAAAATCTATCTTTTTTAAATCTATCTTTCTTATCTCGCTATTATACATAGTTCTATAATAAAACTCTCTATCTGTTTGATTAATTGCAGTAGTCCATTGTGTTGCACTCTCCAACTCTTTCGGAACATCTTTTTTATTTTGATACTCAACTCCTATTGGAATATCAAAATTATTCAATATTTGAAAAGCTTGTGTCACTCCTTTATAGCCATCCTCTGGTGTTGGTGTACTACTTAGATAGAAGAAAGCTCTTACAAATCTTGATGGTGGAGTTATATCTCCAGGTAAACCTAAAGCCCCTGCTCCCATTCCAAATGAAAATAATTTTTGTCCATTTCCATCATAAGTTGCTACACTTCCTGGACGTAGGTGAACATAGTTATTCAAATTAGTTGTATGCCATTGAAAATCTGGTGAGTTTGTTACAACTCCAACTTTATTATCATATATCTTTACTTCACCATTATTTACTATCTCAATAACTATATTATTTCCCTTAGCATCTGATACTCTCCAGTGTGCAGTTGGTGAAACATTTCCATCAGCAAATACCATTACAGGTACTATTCTTATCTTATTAATATTTTCCCTTACCTCATCCACTGTTGAAAAATTAGATAACATCCAGCTTACTAAATTCATATCTGTTATAGATTCATTAGCCTTCTCTGGTAGATATTTTGATAGACTACCATAATGAGGAAAGAAAAACATTCCAGCACTAAGCCCTGCCTCATTAACTCCTTCACCAATATAACTATCATCTACTAAAGAAGCTCCTACAAAACCATAATATCCCTTCCAAGAGTATCCATTTTTACTGTCTGGCATTATAGCTTGGTACTTATAGTTTCTTGGAGAAATAATAATATTACTTTTTAAAACACTTTCTCCCCACTCAATTGTTCTTGCTTGTATCTGTTTATTATCCTTAGTTTTCAAAGTGATCCCAGTACAAGCTTCACTAATTTTTGCAGTTAAAAGCATAATACAACCTAATATTCCTATATATTTCAGCATCCCTTTTCTCCTTTCAAATTTATTTATTTACTATCTCTATTCAAAATTATTTTTCATTTCCTTTATTTATAATTTAATTAGATAGTATGGAGATAATAGAGAATCTAAAAGAGGTTCGATTCCTAAAAAACTTTTAAATTTTTCATATTCATTAAATCTTCTTTTTAGTGACTCTGTATTTACTTTATCTTTTATTCCTCTAATCAAGATATTTTTAGGAGTATGTTCCATATCAATAAACTCCATTACCTGTGTTTTATATCCACATAATTCTAAAGCTTGTGCTCTAAAAGCATCTGTTGCTAAAGATGTATATTTCTCAAATAGTATTCCATGTTTTCCTATTGGCATCTCTTTATCAAAAAATTTACTATTTTTAGTGTTACTCATCTTTTCATTAAACTCATGTTGACAACAAGGTACTGCTAATATAGCCTTAGCATTTAACTCTAACCCTTTTAAAAGAGCATAGTCAGTGGCATTATTGCAAGCATGAAATATCTACATTTTGTAATTTATCAAAATCTTTTATATTTCCAGTAAGGAACTCTAAATTTTCACATTTTAACTCTTTAGCAATATCATTACATTTTTTCATTACATCTTTCTTCAGGTCTAACCCTATTATCTCAAAGGTAAAATTTTTAATATCTTTTAAATAATAATGAAGAGCAAAAGTTAAATATGATTTTCCACAACCAAAATCAACAAATTTTATATGATCTCCTATTAATTTTTTATTTTGTAACTCTCTAATAGTATCATCTATAAATTCAAGATACTTATTGATCTGTCTAAACTTATCATAACTATTTTTAAATACCTTTCCATCTTCTCCCATAACCCCTAATTTAATTAAAAATGGTACTGGAGTTCCATCTTCTATTAGATAGTTTTTCTTTTTATTATGATCTAAATCTTTTAATACCTTTGTATTTTCACTTTTCTTTAAGTTAAAATCTTGCTTTCCCTTTAAAATTTGATAATCTGCTCCATTGACAGAGATTAAAAGTTGTTTAAATTTTTCTAAAATATCTGAAATTTTAATCATAGCTGAAGCAAAACATATATTCTCATGGTAAGCTTTTTTATCTTTAAACTCTTCAAATTGTATAAAAATCTCTTCTTTTATACGTACAGGTTTTAGATTAACCTTTGTATACTCAGATTTTTTATCCACTGGACTTGAAGCAATAGCTTTTATAAATATATTTTTTTCTATACTATCTTTAAAAATATTTTCTATATATTCTTTATTTACTTTCATTTCTACCTCTCTTGTTTTATTTTAAATTCTTTAACTTATACTTAAATATTACCATAGTGAGAATAATATGTCCATTATTTGATTGACAAAAGAAATAAATTATGTTATATATTTAATATAGGGTATAGGGGTATAATGTATAAGGAGGAAATTTATGAATATAAAAGAGTATGATGTCTTAAATCTTGGGTGTGCTGGATGTGCTGCCAAAATTCAATATGAGGGAAATTTAATTGCTGGTGTTATCAATAGTAATTTAGATCTTCAAAAGAAAAAGATGACCCTTGAAGTTGAAAAAGATTTTGACGAAGATAGCTTTTTAGAAAAAATCAATAAAATTGCTGATAAATTAGAACCTGGAACAAAAATTCAAAAAAAATCAATGGAAAAAACAAAAATCTACTCTATTGAAAATCTGCACTGTGCTGGTTGTGCTGCTAAAATTCAAAGTAGTATTACTAATCTACCTGAAGTTGAAAATTGTAATGTTGATATCTATAAAAACCAAATTACTATTGAATTAAAAAGCAGTGTTGATGATGAGTTCTTTGATAGAATAAACACTATTGCTGATAAAATTGAGCCTGGTACTAAGTTTATTAAAATCAATGATGACGATGATGAGATAGATTCAGAAAAAAGAGCTCTAGAAATAGCTAGAGAGGAAGCAAAAGAAAAAAGAGAAAAACTACTTCTTCTAATTGGAGCTGTTCTATTTGTTGCTTCTATCTTTTTAAAACCTTTACCTAATATAAGATTAGCTGTTTCAATTATTGCTTATTTAGTTTTAGGTGGAGATGTTGTTGTAAAATCATTTAAAAATATTACTAAAGGAAATTTCTTAGATGAGAACTTCCTAATGACAATAGCTACTTTTGGAGCTTTCTATTTAGGGGAAACTATAGAGGCTGTTGGAGTTATGTTATTCTACAAAGTAGGAGAATATTTCCAAGAATCAGCAGTTAAAAGTTCAAGAAAATCTATTGAAAAACTTATGGATATTAAACCTGAATTTGCAAATATTAGAAATGAAAAAAATGAAATTGTTCAAGTTTCTCCTAAAAAATTAAGAATAGGAGATACTATAATTGTTAAAGCTGGAGAAAAAGTTCCAGTAGATGGAACTGTTATAAAAGGTGAAAGTAGTTTAAATACAGCTGCATTAACTGGTGAATCATTGCCTGTTGATGTAAGTGTAGGAAGTGAAATTTTAAGTGGTAGCTTAAATGGTTCTGGAGTTTTAGAAGTTAAAGTAACTAAACTTTTCTCAGATTCAACTGTTAGTAAAATTATTGAAATGGTTGAAAATGCTAGTAATAAAAAAGCTGAGTCAGAAAAATTTATTACAAAATTTGCTAGATATTACACTCCAATAGTTGTTTTTACTGCTATAATAGTTGGAATTATTCTTCCTCTATTCTTAGGAAACTTTAACATATGGTTTGGAAGAGCATTAATATTCTTAGTTATCTCTTGTCCATGTGCTTTAGTACTTTCTGTTCCTTTAACTTTCTTTAGTAGTATTGGAAATGCCTCAAAGAAAGGTATCTTAATTAAAGGTGGAAACTACTTAGAAACATTGACTTCTATTAATGCTATTGTATTTGATAAAACTGGTACTTTAACTAAGGGAAAATTTAAAATTGATAAATTAGAACCTATTAATTGTAGCGAAGATAAACTTTTAGAAACTGCTAAAATTGGGGAGTTTTACTCTACACACCCAATTGGAAAAGCTATTTTAAATTATGGTTCAGTAAAAATTGATGAAGATTATATTGAAGGATATAAAGAGATCTCTGGATTAGGAGTTCTTTCATATTATGAAGGAAAAATTATCCTTATTGGAAACTACAAAATGATGAAAGAATACAATATTGATGCTGAAGAAAAACACTATGCTGGAACTGTGTTATATGTTGCTGAAGATGATGAGTTCTTAGGATATATCTATATTTCAGATGAAATTAAAGAGGATTCATTATCTACTATAAATTCTCTAAAAAAATTAGATATTAAAAGCTATATGCTAACTGGAGATAGTAAACTGATTGGAGAGGTTGTTGGAGAGAAATTAACAATTGAAAAGGAAAATATCTTCACTCAGCTTTTACCACAAGATAAGGTTGCAAAATTTGAAGAGATTAAAAATAGTAATAATGGTAAGGTTGCTTTTGTTGGAGATGGTGTAAATGATGCCCCTGTTCTTTCTCTAGCTGATATAGGAATTGCTATGGGAGGAGTTGGAAGTGATATAGCTATTGAAGCTGCTGATGTAGTTTTAATGAAAGATGAGCCATCTAAAATTGTAGAACTTTTAGAGATAGCAAAGCAAAATAAAAAAGTTGTTATTCAAAATATAACATTTGCTCTTGGAATAAAAATTATTGTTATGGTTTTAGGAGTTCTTGGTTTTGCTAATATGTGGATGGCTATTTTCTCTGATGTTGGGGTTTCTCTTTTAGCTGTGCTTAATGCTTCTTTTGGAACAAAAAGAAGATAAATTATAATTTCCAAAAGTAGAGAAGTGCAAACGACTACTACTTTTGAGACGCAGAAGTGAAAGAATAGAACTTCTGCGATATCCATAGTCAGATAAGTGTTACTCTCTCTTTATTCTTTGATATGAAATTTAGCTGACATTTAAAAGAAGTTTAGATATATTATTAAAAAACTGTTGAAATTGATAATAAAATTTCAACAGTTTTATTTTTTACTTATTATATTCTTCTAATGCTCTTCTTAAAACTATCATCGCATTTTCAATATCATCTACATTTGTACAGAAAGAGAATCTAACCTCTTGTTCTCCCTTTCCTTCTGTTTGATAAAATCCAGGTCCTGGAGCTATTAAAAGTGTCTTTCCTTCATATGAATAGTCAGTTAAAAGCCACTTAGCAAATTTTTCAGCATTATCAACTGGAAGCTTTGCAAAAATATAAAATGCTCCCTCTGGTTTTGAACAAACTACACCAGGTATTCTTTTTAAATATCCATATAAAAGATCTCTTCTACTTTTATATTTCATTTTTACATCTTCTATATAGTTTTCCATAGTGTTTATCAAATTTGCTGCTGCATGTTGCTCTATTGTTGATACACACAATCTAGCTTGACAGAATTTTAAAATATAGTTCATTAACTCATGGTTCTTACTAGCTATTAAACCTATTCTAGCTCCACAAGCACTATAGTGTTTTGAAATACTATCTACTAATACAACTCTATCTTTTAAATCTTCAAAATTCATAATAGATGTATATGGAATATCATCATAAACAAATTGTCTGTAAACCTCATCTGCTATAATGTATAAATCATGTTTTATAGCTAGTTCTCCTATCATTTTTATCTCATCAGCAGTATAAACTGTTCCTGTTGGGTTTACTGGATTAGAAAACATAATAGCCTTTGTTTTTGGAGTTATTAAACTTTCTAGCTCCTCTTTAGATGGTAGATGGAAATTATTTTCTATACATGTTGGTATAGGTTTTACTCTTGCTCCTGAAAATATAGAAAAACTAGAATAGTTTGAATAGAAAGGTTCTGGAACTAATACTTCATCCCCTTCATTACATATACACATTAAAGTGAATAGTATTGCTTCACTTCCCCCTTGTGTTATTAAGATATCCTCTTTTTCTAAATTTATTCCACTCATTTTATAACTTTTTACAAAACTTTCTATCAGTTGTGGAATCCCTCTTGAATCTGAATATGTTACTATTTTCTCCTTGTAGCTATGCAGACCTTCAAAGAACGAATCAGGAGTAACTATGTTAGGTTGTCCTATATTTAGCTTATATACTTTAATTCCTTTTTTAGCTGCTTCATCTGCAAGGGGAATCAACTTTCTTATTGGTGAAAAATTCATTTCTAATGCTCTATTTGATATATTCATACTCTGTCCCCTCCGTTACTTTTTTTTATTAACTTTTTTCATTTTATCATATATAACAAAAAAATTCTATAAAAATTATACACTGATACTAAATAAGTAATTAATAATATATATTCTAGCCCTTTAAGGTTAAATAAAAAAGACCCCGCAAGGGGTAAAAGGTTACTATTTTCTGTTAAACCACCACCAAATAAAAATACATAGAACTATAAAAGTTCCAGTATTAAAATTGATAGTTTGAATGTTTACAGTCATAGTAGACCTCCTCAGTGTGTATTATCTACCTTGCTTAAGGGCAGAATAAAAGCCGTAAACGAATTTACGGCTGATATTCTAAGCTTAATTAACACACTGAGAAGATCCCCTCCCACCTATGCGGGTAGGTACCTTTCACTTAAATTATAACTTTTTTATTATAAAAAGTCAATTGTATATATTTACAATCCTCCAAGGTTAAATAAAAAGGACATTAGAAAGACAAATTAAATTATTAATTGAAGCATTTACAATTCTCCAAGGTTAAATAAAAAGTTAGATCCTGAAATCTTAAAGAGAGTAGACAGGAATATTTACAATTCTCCAAGGTTAAATAAAAAGGTTCTCATCTTTTTCAATCCAATCAGTTATAAGAACATTTACAATTCTCCAAGGTTAAATAAAAAGCTAAGTATATGTTTATATGGAAAAATGCTTTTAATAATTTACAATTCTCCAAGGTTAAATAAAAAGTATTTGGATAATATAAGAGTTATACGCTCAAGTTCAATTTACAATTCTCCAAGGTTAAATAAAAAGAAACAGTATCATTAATGTTCCTCTCATCAAAAGATACATTTACAATTCTCCAAGGTTAAATAAAAAGATGTTATAAAGAAATAAAGAAATTTACAATCCTAAAATTTACAATCCTCCAAGGTTAAATAAAAAGCAAGGACCTACTAAAAATCCGTTGTCTTTCAGAAAGATTTACAATCCTCCAAGGTTAAATAAAAAGTTTAATAAATAAATATAAAGCAGAAATATTAGAAGTATTTACAATCCTCCAAGGTTAAATAAAAAGCACGGAAAAAGAGAAGTTACATATAAATATAACTTCATTTACAATCCTCCAAGGTTAAATAAAAAGATAAATAGTGCTGGTTCTACAGGAACTGCTAGCCCTATTTACAATCCTCCAAGGTTAAATAAAAAGTTCTTTTTCAGAAAGAACCATTTTTCTTCTGAATAAATTTACAATCCTCCAAGGTTAAATAAAAAGATACTGATTACCACCTTTTAATTCATTATCATCATAATTTACAATCCTCCAAGGTTAAATAAAAAGTTGATATATATACGTTATTATACCCCTCACCTCTTAATTTACAATCCTCCAAGGTTAAATAAAAAGGTATTTGTCGGCAACTCAAGTCAAAGAGTTAGACCAGATTTACAATCCTCCAAGGTTAAATAAAAAGTACAAAATATAAAGTTTACCATTTAAAAACTGAAAAATTTACAATCCTCCAAGGTTAAATAAAAAGTTGTAATTCGACTAACACAGCTCAAACTGAAAAAGGATTTACAATCCTCCAAGGATTGTAATTGTTTAATGTAAAACATCATAGTTTCTATCTTTAAAAAACTATGTGTAGGCTACTTGGTGGCTACAATCAAAAAATAGTAACTTTTTCATATATATGACCTCAAAAAAAGCAGGGAAGAAATTCCCTGTTTTTGTTTTAAAAAATATGCTATAATATAAGTACCGAGCCAAGAAAACTTTTTCATGAGTAATTTTCCAAAAGAGCTGCTAATTTATTTAGTAGCTCTTTTAATTTTGTCAAATAAAAAAGACCTTATATTTGATACAAAGTCTTTTACAAACATTTGTTAGTATCTATAAAATCCCATGTGTTTAAATACATAGTTTTTATTGATACTTCCATCAGGCATTGGAGTTTCAACGCATACCCTAGGGCTATAAGCATATAAACAAGGTACAAGAGTTTTTAATGCTACGTATACTGTTGCTGGCGGGAATCCTGCTAGATGTATAGCATCTGCTTTGTATTTAGCTAGAATATTATCACAAACTTCTTTATACGCATCTGGAACTAATTGCCCCCAAAGTTTTTTATCCTCAGCACTCAATTCTACAATTTCATTATACCCTTGTTGATCTAGTTCGTTTGTCTGTTCTACTGTTAATGTATGATTTGATAAATTAAGTATCTTCATTTTTTATTTCCTCCTCTTGTGATTATATAAAGATTATACAATATCCCCTTTACCTTTTTTCTCTAAAAATTACCTTTTTTTTATTTTTAAAGTTCTATTGACTTTTTGAAATAATGTAGTATTATTATATTAACAAGTGATGAACTTGTGCTTTTATATAACCCCATTTAGGATTGTAAATTTCTTTATTTCTTTATAACATTAAAGGGATGAGATAAAAAATTTTATATAACCTTGGAGGACTGAAAGAGACACTTAAAAAGTGTCTTTTTTTTATTTAAAAAAATTTTTTAAAAAAATAAAAAAAGTTCTTGACAATTACGGTACGTAAATGTATAATTAAAATATAAATATGGTACGTAAATAAGGAGGAGTTAAAATGGCAGTAAGAGAAAATGAAGTTATTAAAAACATGGTGGTTTCAAATGTGGAGTATCTAGGATGGATCAATGTTGAAAAAAGAGAATCAACTAATTTTGAGGGAGTTTATAATCAAGTACTTGGATATAGAGAAAATTATTTTGTAACTGCTGAGTACAATGGTAAAACAGTTTATTTCTTAAAATTTGAAGAACTCTTTGATAACAAAAAAACAAAAACTTTCTATATGAGAGCTGATAAAAATCAAAACATCATGCCTTTACAAGGTGAAGATGAATGGTTAGAAAACGATGAGCTATATAATGATAATGTTTGGTATGATTTATAGGAGGAAAAAAATGGAAAAAAAAGATAAAACTATACAATTTAATAGAGCTGGAAACGGCTCTATTACCCCAAGGGTTTCACTTCCAGCTAGTTGGGTTGAAAAATTAGGAGTAACAGAAGAAGATAAAAAAGTTAGTACTTTCCAATTTGAAAATGGTGATATTCTAATAAGCAAAACTTTTAATCAGGAGGGAATTATGCAAGAAGAGTTAATAAAGGAAGCATACAACTTTGGAGTAAAAGCTAAGGAAAGCTTTATAAAACAAAAGAAAAAAGGTAAAATTAATTATTTTATTTTAAATATTCTTAGAGAAACTAAAAATGAAAATGTTGATGTAATGAACTATGTTTTAGAACTATGCTTAGAGTTAAATATAAACAGTGAAGATTTTTTTATAGAAATTATAAAAGGTAATAAGGATTTAGCTCAAGCAATAATTACAGGATTAATGAGTGAATAAAAAAAAGCTGGGGTTTTATCCCCAGTTCTTTTTTTATAATGCTATAATAGATAAATCACTTCTTTTCATTTTCTTTTTAAAATCATCAGTAGTATATACCTTAAAGCTTATATAGTTCTCTCCATCTCTCTCATTTGAGTTTGTAGCAGATTGATTTCCACCAATTGCTATTACATAATCATCATCTTTATAAGCTATCATTGATACATGCCCTGTCCATGTTCTTTTACCGTTTTTATCCCTATTCCTAAATACTAAAACATTTCCAGCCTCTGCATTTTCCAAAGAAACTTTCTCTTTTTTATTCAAGTATACTTCCTGTGCTGATGCTGTTTTATGTTTCAACTTATATCCACTATCTATAAAAGCAGATAGTAGAGATGTAGCACACCAGTTATCCCTTGCTGATAATTTCTGTTTTGGAACTACCTTGTCATGATATTCTTTAACTCTTTTATCCCCAGTCTTAGGATTTACCTCTTTAAGCTCTTTAATGAACCATTTAACAGGTTTTGGTAACTCATCTATATTAGTTAGCTCCTCAACTACTTCCAAAGGTACAACACCTTGTTCAGTGCTTCCTTGAGCATATCTTTTTTTAGCAATGTCAGCAACTATTGCTCTAGCATCATTTTTCTCTTTATTTTCAACACTACTACTTTCTTGTTCTTCAATGTCAAAAGGTTTAAACTCTATATTATCCTTTTCAGATGCTATTATAATAGGCTCTTCATTAAGATAAGGACTTTCTAATATTTGGTACACCTTTTCTTTTATCTCTTTTCTCTTAAGCTCAGGAACATCTTTTATAAAAGATGCTAATTGTTTTTCAGGAACTACTCCAGTTTTATTCATAACTTTATCTAGTACTTTTTTAACTGCTTGATGCTCGTCAGTAGAAATATAATTCAATACTTCATCTTTAAACTTTGGTGATTCAATTTGACTATTTATCTTATTAAGCAGCTCTTTACTATCATTTTTAGGCTGTTCAATCACATTTTCAGTATCTTTAATAACATTTTTAGAGTCTTTAATCACAGATTCTTTATTATCAATAATTTTAACTTCCTCTTTCTTAGGTTGGAAAATTACTTCTTTTTGTTGTCTAATTTGATTAGAACTAGGATTTAAAAGATTATCTACTATATCCAAAGTTTCAATATAAGCTAAGATCCCAGCTTTATTATTTCTTTTTGCTATTCTTTTTTTAATCTCTTTATCATTTTCTCTTATTAGTCTTTGATAACTTTTATAAGCTCCAAGCTCATGGTCCTCAAGCATTGCTCTAAGAAATTCTTTTTTATTTTTACTTCTATTAAACTGTTCCATTAAAATTAAAATTTCTTCCTCATCTCTAATGCCTTTAAATGCTAGTATAGAGTTCAATGTTTTTCTATCTATCTTAGACATTTTAGATAATTGTGAATCTACATCAAGACCTAGTATTTTTAACTGCTTTTCTTTAAACTCTGTTCTCTCATCATTTAAAATTTCTTGAATACATGTTAGTTCTGCATGTTCTTCAACCATTTCAGTTATTCCACTAGCTCCTGCTATAACTACATCTTTATCAATACTTTTATCACAATTCATTAATTCATAAGCTTTATCAGGATTTTTCCTAAAAAATTCTACCCAATTTATAGCCCCACCAAAAGCTTTTTCAATAGGTAATGTACCATCTATCTGATCTATTTTAGCTAATGTTTGGTATTTAGTTTTCCACAACATTCTCTCTGTTTCTGATCCTGTTGTTATGTCACTTGGAATGCTCTTTCCTAATTTAAGATTATCTATCCCTCTAGCTATGAATTCAGGCGATAGAGTAGCCGCAAGGAAGTATAAAACCTTTTCTTCACTTGTTAATGTATTACTAGACATTGCTCTTTTTAGTCTTGCTGATGTCATATCTAAAACCCCACCTAGTGGAGTTCCACCACCAAATAAAATATTTATTCCTGATACGTCCAAAGCAAAGTCTTGAAGTGCATCAGTAACAAATGGAAGCACTGCCCCATCACTAAATAAAGCTTCAAATTTAGCCTCAGCTCTCTCATCTTCTGTACCTCCACTTAATTTACCGTGAGTCCATTTAATTCCTGTATATAATAGAGCTGTTCCAACTGCCGCTTGTGAAAAATCAAATATATTTTTAACATTAATGCCAGAAAAAACCTGTTTATAGTTAGCTAAAAAATCCCCGTTAAAATCAAATCTTTTTCTAATTAATCCATCTTGTCCTTGATAAGTAAAAAGTGCCCTTCCTAATGATTCAACTGCACCTAGTGAATATCTCTTATATAGAAACATCATATCAGATACAAACCCACCATTTTCCATTGTTTCCATAGATTCATAAGCATTAAATTTTCTTCCTAGAATATCTGAAACTTGTTCAAATAAAGATTGAATTTTATAGTCAACTTCATTAGCTGCTCTTTTACCATTCCAAACAAGTTCCATTAATTCACTATCACCCATGCTTTTTAATCTATTTTTTATAGCTATAAGCTCATCTCCATCTAATCCATTAGATTGCAATAGCTTTTTTAAATTCGCTGGTGCCTCATCAATGTTAGGGAATATGTCTTTTAAATAGTTTATAGCGGCATATTCTGAGTTTACAACTCTATGCACATCTGAAATTGATTGCCCTGTACCTGCTATATTTCCTAGTTTAGTCATAAATTTTTGCCCTTGCTTAGCTAATTTAAAGTTTAAAGGCATTTTATCAATATCATTGAAAATTGGATCATTAGCTAATCTATTTTCAACAAATATTTCTGCTCTACGTCTTGCAATAGGATCCTTTATTTTATCCAATGTTAAATTTTTAATATTCCTGTAATTTCTGATTAGCTGTACATTGACTTTGATAGGATCCACAACAGTAGCTTTTAAAAGACTATATCTTTGTTTCCAACCTAGCCCTCTTCCACCTATAACTTGCTTTAAGTTATTAAGTGGAAACTCTCTTATATAGTTAAAGTTTCCTAATAACTTCCAAGAGAATAAAGATTTTATAGTCTGTCTAGCCATAGAGCTAGTCAATTTTTGCTGTTCAGGATCTATCCAAAGATTAGGTTTATATCCACTTTCTACAAAGCTATTGCTAACTATTTCCTTTAATCCTCTTAATTGCCTTTGAAGTTCTGCTCTTACATCACTATCTAAAGCTTTAACTGCTCCTCTTTCAGATTTATAAGTTGTCTTTGAAAACTCTTTTTCATTGTCTGTTAAATCATCTATGATAGTTGTAATTTTATCTAGTTCTAATCTATCCTTAGCAACTGTTGAATAAACATCACTGATAATCTCGTAAGGTTTACGCTCATATCCTTCAAATACCTTAGCATAGTTGTCAAAGCTTCCATCATTTCCCCAACGTTGCCCTATTTGATACTTGCTTTGATAATCCCAAGGACCACCACCTTTTTTACTTTGCTGAGTAGTTGCATTTATTGCATTTCTAAATGCTTGTGCCATTTGCTCTGGATAATCAATTATAGAGTAATTTCTTGTTGCAACTTCCTTTTTAGTTCCATCAAATACAAGCTCTTTTAAAACTACTCCCTCATCACTCCAAGGAAGTCCAACTGATCTAGCCTCATCCTCAGTTAAATCAACTGATTTTCCAACAAACTCTGAGAGCTTATTAATAAAATCATAATCTTTATTTTTATAAGCTTGTGTGATCGCCACCATAACATCCTGCTTATTATATAGAGCATCTAAATAATAAGCATTTTCAATTTGAAGATCCTTTTTACTTCCTGATTTTATTCTTACAGATTCATTTAATTTATTTTTTATTAGCTTAACGAAATTATTATTTCCATCAATCACTATTTTTTCTCTACCTTGTAAAGCTCTTACAAATTGTTGAGGGTCTATCTCCATATTTTTACAATACTTCCAAAGATAGTTACCAAAAGGTTCTAGCATTCCAGTAGCTTTGAAAAGCTCCTCGGCATCTTCTGCTTGAAGTTGTTTCAAGTTCATCATCAAATTTTTGTAAAGTGGTTGTATAGCTCTAATCATCTCACTCTTAGTATCAATATTTGTTCTAGTTCCTATTCCATCTGCTTTATTGTTAAATTTTTCATCTTTATAAATTCTATCTATTTCTTGAACATTTTTTAAAAGCACATGATAATCATCTATAATGCTATGAACATAGTTGTCTTGAGGTTTTCCAAATGTACGTCTATTTAATACTTCTGAGTAATTTTTTAAATCTACAACTTTACTATATCCTAATTTTTTTAAATATTTCCCTGCATCTGTCTCAGCTTTTAAACTTTCTTGAGAAAGTTTGTCCAAAGGTGCAACATCTCCCATTCTATACTTTTCAGCATAAACATTACCTTGCTCATCTATACTAGCCTTAACAAGATAAGTGTCTCCATCCTTTTCAAACATTAGCCTTGCCTCAGATCCTCTATCTACATACTTATTTCTTGTATAAGCAACTTCATCATAAGAGTCTAAACCAACTGTAGATACATATTTTTCTTTTACTTTTTTAGCTCTGACTCTTAAATTCTTTATTTCTTCTTGCTTAACTCCAATCTCTTCTAAAATTAAATTAGAAAGATTTTCTTTCCCATCTGCTGTATAATGTCCGTAATTTGTTTTAACTTCTGTAAATCCTTTGAACATTTCAGCTGGTGAGATTTTATCTCCTTTTATTAACTTATCAATATTATTCATTTCAGGTACTTCATCTAGTAATACAGAATATTCTTGTAACCCTTGTAATTTCTTAGATAACTCTCTATATCTAACAGTATTCACATCTAAATCAAATAACATTTCTCTTATCTTTTTAGTTTCTTTTATTTTCTTGTAAATTGTTTTTTTATCAGTTTCAAAGATCCCAAAGTTTTGAAATATATCTAAAACTGCCCTCTCATCATCAGCAACTCTATCAAAATCAACTGGATTTATCTTTTTGCCAGTTTCTTTATACAGAGGAGTTCCACCTTCAACTGTTGGTATACGTGAGTTAAGAGCTTGGAATCCTGCTGTTGCCACAAGAGTTGTAGCTAATCCTGCAGCATCTTCTTTTCTAAAATCTTCAAAGATATTTCTATTATGTAAACTCCAAGTATCATAAGCATACTCACCCATATTTTCAAGAGCATTAAAAATAAATCCCCCTGTTTTACCAAATAATGTTACTTTATTTAAAGCAACATTGATTGGATCAGCGGCATTAGTGATTCCCATTCCTGCAAAATCAAGAGCAAAGTTTTTTATTGCATTATTACCTTGCTTATATTTATCCATATTGGCATAAGTAGTTAAAGTTCTTTCTCTAATGTCATTAGCGGCTATTTCAAATTCTTCCTCTACTTTTTCACTTCCTAATTTATCACTAACAACTCTCCCTAAGTCTGCTACTTTTCTAACTGTATTATTCCCTGCTATTCTTAAATTAGCATCTAAATACTCAAAAACATTTTTAGGCTCATTGTACTGATAGTAATTAAGCCAGTTTATATTTTTATTTTTTTCATTGTTAGAACTCATACATATCACCATCATCCTTTATTTCAGTTGTAGTTTCTGTTTCTTCTATCTGATTTGCTACAATTCTATTTATATTAAAGTTTTCTGCTTTTACAGGAACATAATTATATTTAACAGGTGCAACTCCAAGTTCATTTATATATTTCAATTTTTCTTTTAAATTATCATAATTCTCATCATCTTTTAAAAAAACTTGAATTACAGCACTTGGATTTAATTTTAAGCTTTTCTCATCTAAAATAGCATCTTCTAAATATAGTCCATAAATATAACTATTTAATGCTTGTTTTGCTTTTTCTGTTCCACCTAATGTTTGAAGTAAACTATCATATCTTTTTTTAGATTTTTTATTGAAAAAACTTTCTTTAACTTCTCCATCAAATTCAAATTCTTTCCCTTTATTTAATTTTTCTTGAACATCAAAATAGTTGTTGTCCTCTTCTCCCTTTAATAAAACAGTTGGATTTATTCTTAATTCTTTCCCAAGATGCTTTAAAACTCCGTTTCTTATTTCAATATTATCTCCAGCTACACCATTGGCATAATTATAAACAGCCTCTCTTATTGCAGAATTATTGGTATAACCATTGCTTTTATAAGTTTGAATGTCTTGCTTTACTTGATTAATATCTTCCTTTGCTATAATTTTACCTACTGAGTTATCATCAGCATTCCCAAGAACTTCCATATCTACACCATAGATTGTTTTAAGAGTGTAGTTGTCATTAACCATTTCATCAGTAGTATATTCTATTCCTGTTAATTCTTTAGCTAGTTTATAAGAGTCTCCACTTTTTATATATCTTCTTATTTTATTTTCTGTATTTAACAGTTGTTTTACATTTCTTTCTTTTGCTTTTGTATTCAATTCCATTTTTGTTAGTTCTCTAGTAGAAAAATTTTTAACATTATCATAAACATCATTTATTCTACTTTTAAAGAACTCTACTGATGTTTTAAACTCTTCATCAGTTTTGCTATATTTTATTTGTGATGCATAACTCTCAGCCATCTTAGTGAGTAAATTATCATTTTTTACCACACTCAATAAGTTATTTATCTTAGCTCTTTTCTGATCCAAGTTCATGCTTGAGTTAACTATCTCATTAATAGCCTTGTTAAACCTTCCCTCTTCCATTCTCATTACTCTCTCAGACACTAGCAATGATACCTCTGAGTCTGTCATCCCAGTTAATTTCTGTAAGTTGTCTGCCATATCTGTGAAGTCTTGAATTGCTAGTTCTGCACCTTTGACATCATTTAAAGATAAATCTGAACTAATTGCTACTCTTCTATCCATGTTAGCAATAATGTCATCAACTTGTTTTTCAATAACTACACCATTTCTTTTACTCATCATATCAACTAGAGTGAGTTCATCATTATTCCTTATTCTTCTAGCCATTAACTTTTTTTCATCAGCAGTTAAGTACTCACTCTTTAAAATCCTGCTCTCTTTCTCTCTTCTAATAGTTTCAAATTGTGTTAAAGCATTTCTATATCTTTCCTCATCTTTATAGAGAAGTGGGTCTGACAACACTTCTTTTTTAAACTGTAAGTCTTGTTCTTCTGCTGATAATAATAAATTTTGCTTTTCATTTTGTATTTTAGCCTCATCAGCTTTTTTTCCAATTTCTTCAAGAGCTGACAACATAGCAGCTCCTGATCCTCTATCTAGTAGATACTGACTTTGAGTATCTACATGAATACCTACTAAATTAGCCCCTGTTCTTTTATCTGCAACATATTGCTTTATAAAATTGTTTGCCATTTATTCCCTCCTACCATTTGAATTTATTTCCAGTTCCTGAAAATGTGTAGTTTCCTAGTGTCAAATTAGTATTACCAAATCCTGTACTTCCACCACTATTCCCTGTATTTAAAGTTAATTTATTATATAGTTGAGGGGCTTTAAATGTTTCTACTCCAAAGTTGCTAACTTCATTCCCTCCACCTGCAACAGATCCTCCACTTGCTCCATTTGCTCCTGCCGCATTCTCTGCTATTTTAGTTATACCTTCCATAATCATAGAATTAGCTTGTTGATCTGCTCTGATTTTATTTTTATTTATTCCTGAAATAGTAGAACTAAAATCAGTTCCTACTTGGTACATCTGCATGCTCATTTGATTTGATAACTCACTAATAGAAAAGCTTTGATGATCTATCATAGCTAATATATTTTCTTGCACTTCATTTTCCAACATCTTCTTTGAATCATCTTTGAAACTATCATTTTCTTTATCAATATTTTTTCTTTCTCCTAGCTGTATATTTAAGTTTGAAGATGCTTTCTCCATAGTGTCAATTAAATCTGCTCTCTGAGTTGCAAATCCTTTTAAAATACCTTCTAAGTTAGTTTTATAAGCTCTTTCTACTTCTTTTTTATTAACTTCAAATTGAATCTTTGCCGCTTCTCTTTCTTGCTTAGCTATATATTTAGAAGATTTTTTATTATTTATTCCATTTAAAATTAAAGATGCTCCAGCAGTAATTCCTATTATTGTTCCTGCTCCTATCATTTTAGCCTCCTTTTCTCCTAGTCAGATGCAATTTTAACCTTAGTATCTATCCCTAGAATTTCTAATACTTTATTATTTTCATTACTTAAAATTCTTATAGCATATCCATTATTCACTCTCTCAGATTGCTCACATTTGTAAGTACTGAAAAGATCATCATAAGCTTTATTTTGTAGAGGTGTATTAAAGATATATACCCCTTTAACAGCCTCTCTATCTTCATTCAATAGTTTCATGAATACTCTTTGAATTGTAGATGCATAATCATTGCTATAACTTCCACCCTTGCTTGTTTGCATATGTGGAGGATTTAGTTTTAAAACTGCCTCTGAGTAATTTAGTTCTGACTTTTCTAATATTGCATTATTGCAAATAAAATTCTCTCTATATCCAAATAACTCATTTGATGCATCAATGTCTAATGATGTCCTTCTAAATTGGTTATAATCTAAAGACTCATATAAATAGATCTCTTTTTTATTTAAGTTAGTTGCTATTAGTACTGTTCTACCTTCAATTGTTATTTTAGTTAATGCCCCCATTTTTCTAGTAATGTCATATTTTTCAGCATCATAAGTGCTATAACTTTCATAACCAAACGAGTTTGGAACTGCTTGCACACACTTCAATTTATTTTCCACTGTTAAATAAAAGAAATTATCCCCTACTAATTCACATTCATAACTACAAGGAACTTCTCCAGCTATAAATACACTGTAGTTACTATGAGTTAAAACTTTGCTGTATGAAATAACATACACTCCTTTATCAGTTGCAACATATAAAGCATTCCCTACCTTGCTTCTAAGAATGTTAGGTTTTTGATTATTGATTGGAGTAGGTTTAAAATAGAAAGGATCATCAGAATTTATTCCATTTCTAAAGTCAAAAAAGTTATCTTTTCTAGAAAAATAAAAAGTGTTATCTTTTATGATATAAAGCCTGTCCGAAAGCACTCCAACATCAGTAAAATTACTTTTTAACTCTTGTAATTTTCCATATACAAGGTCACCATTTATGTTTTTGATATTCATATTAGTAAAATAGCCACTTCCATATACTGAGTCATTTACCTCATCAGAAAAGGAAACGTTAGTATTGCCTAAAATATAGCTCTTATTATCCTCATTTTTGTTAAATCTATACAAAATTCCAAACATTAACCCCTCAGCTGGATCTTTAATGTCATCTTTATCAATAGAAGATTTATATTGTTTGTACACTCTTGCTAATTTCAAACCTGTTTCATACAAATATATCCCATCTTCTTTACTCTCTAACTTTGGATTTGTATAAGTACTAAGCATTGCAACTCTTAATTCGCTTCCAACTTTATAAACTTTATACACATCCAACTTTACATCATCTTTTTCAACAACTGGATATTCAAGTAATGATAAAAAATTACTCTGCCCAATGTTTCCTGTCTCAGCATTAAACTCAAAGACTTGAGGAGCAGAGGAACAGATTATTAAACTATCATCAAACATTTTCACATTTGTATTTTTAGCTATAGCTTTATTAAGATTGTGTTGCAGACTGTATAGGACTGTGTAATCTTCTTTATTTAGTGTGTAGACGTGTGTAGAGGTAACAACTATAAAGAAATTATATCTAGTGTCTAAAACCTCTATTATATCGCCTACAGGGATATTCTTCTTTATATACTTTTTAGCAAACTTTAAGTTTCCAAGTTCTGTAATTATAAAGTTTCTTATCTCTCTTGCTGACTGCTGATATATTTCAGACTCTCTTATTCCATTTAATCTTTCTCCAACTTCTCCATAAATGAAAAAGTTATTTCTATATATCATCTCATTAGCCATTATTTACCCCCATGGATTGTAATTAAAACCTTGTTGATTTATAATTTTACTTCTCTCTTTATACTCATCTTGTGAAAAAAGCTGGAATCTGTCTTGATATGCATTAAATGCAAGGCACATATCTTTACATAAAGATGCAACCATGTAATCAAATAGCTTGTCAGGATATTCTTTAACATCTATCTTTCTACAATATTGAATATTCAATTCACTTGATGAAGAATAAATAAACTCATTTTCTTCTCTATAATCATTATCAGCTCTTATTATATTTAAGCAGTCAACTGGAATATTGAATCTATTTTCTCTCATATCATTAGTTCCTGTACTTGTTAGTTTTGTAGTTACTGAGTTAAATAAAAAGGCTGTCTGTTTTGCCATATTATCAACAATCTTATCTAGCAAAGCTACTGCTGTAGTATACTCATCTGATTTATTATCATTGTATGCATTATTCTTTCCTAATCTGAAAAAAGCTGTTTTTATAACTTCCCCTTTATCAATCATTTTTTAGATCCTCCTTTCAAAAATGCACCCAAACAGGTGCATCTTCTACTTTTTATTTTTACTTTCTTGATACTGCTCTAACATATTTTTTAATTTTTCAGGAATTGGTATTCCACATATACTTGCATTTTCTAAGATAGAAAGCCCTTCATCGCTTAGTAGAACCCCTATTGTTAGAGTTCTAAGAGCAAATTTGTTATCAAATAATAAGTCTATCTGATGAGCTAGTACAATAAGTGCTATCATTACCATCTTTTTTAGAAGCCCTTTAAACCCTTGCTTACTATTAGCTTTCTCTATAATAAAAGCTTTAGCTACACCAGTAAAATAATCTACTGTCATTAGTATAAATAAGACTTCAAGCATTTCATCAATGCCACCTATCACATAAAAAAACAGACTTATTAAAGCTCCTATGATTAAAACTATTTTATTTCCTATGATAGAAAATACATCTACTAATATTTGAATCACCTCGTCAAATGTCATCATTCCCTCCTAGCTGAATAGATAGTTAATAAACTTATCAAATACATTAAACCAATAGCTTGTGATAGCTAGACTTGGGAATAAAGATGCAAGGACACACATTAAGAATACTCCGAAGAGTATCATAGATATAGTTTGTGCAAATATATCTATCTTTTGTTTTTGAAGTTCTTGCTCCTTTTCTCCATTTTTAGATTTTTTTAGGACTATATCTAAACCTTTAGTAAATAGCCCTATTAATTTAGCCCACATTATCATCACTCCATTAACTCAAAGTGTCCACCATCATATGATCCTCGCTCGATCTCATCATCATATCTATCATTCATATTCCAGTCACCACCCCATCTTGCTTTTATTCCTAGTTCCTTAGCAACTGCTTTTAATACATTAGCAACCTTTTCAAAGTCTTTTAAGTTTTCCCAACCATGAAAAGGATAAGGTATAAAGTCAAATGCCTTACTTGGATTTAAGCAATGCTTAGATTTATTAGTCCATGAAGTGCCTTTTTTTCTGTTTTCTTCTGCCTCTTCCTGTGTTCTCATCCCATCTATCACTGTAAAATCTATTCTTTTTATAGCCTCTTTAGCTATTCTTTGAAGTCTATCATCACACTCAGAAAGATTTTTTAAACTTCTTTTGCTGAATTTATACATTTAATCACTCTCCTTATTTGTAAAATAAAACCTTTCCTACATAAAACATTCCACTACTAGGAACTATATAATTTCCACTTTTACTGAATGTTAATGAGTTTCTTTCAGTAGCTCTAAATGATTTTCCGTCATTAGACTCTAGTCCGTAATAAGGTCCAAAAGTTAAAACACAAAAATTATAATCCAATAAGTCATCAGGGATTTTCCATTTTTGTGCTGTTCCAGTATAGGTAACAATTCTATATGTTCCTCTACCCTCTAAGGCTGTTATCCTACTATTCAAATCACTCATTTTAATTGGAGTAACTCTTCCAGTACCTTCTAATGTTCTTACTTTCTCGTTGATTCCATTCAAAGTGGTAGCCATTAAAACCACCACCCTTTTTTATTTTTTAGGAGATTATAGCTCCCCCCCCCCCGTTTAATTTTTTGTTAGGTTTTAACATATTTACATCACCTCATTAAAACATTTAACATCTGATATTTCATTTATCTTTGATATAAAGTCTTGTTTATTTAACTTTACATTAGGACTACTTGCTTTTAATTGTGCCTCTACTGTGAATATAGCTTGTACAAATGTTGCTCCATCTATTCTTAACTTTTTAAGTTCATCTAAAGACATCTCTACTACATCGTTATCATTAAAACTCCAATGTGTAACAGGCACTGTGGAATAAGGTTGTGCGTCCTCGTTTGCTGCTATTGCATTACCAAGTAAAGCCAAATCTTTTTCACGACATTTTTGCTGATGTCCATTAAAATCAAATCCTATTTCCAATATTTCAGCTTTATAAGTGTTAATTTTATTAAAATAATATTCTTTTAACTCTTCATCAGTTGCTCCATCTTCCCAAGTTTTAAGTTCTTTATTCCATTTAGGAACTACTAAATCAATAGGCATAACAACTGATTTTATCTCTTC
>JADYUE010000014.1 GCA_021531615.1 Fusobacterium varium
GTTGCCATTAACAGTACCACCACTTGTTGACAAATAAGGGTGAGTGTGTGAATCAGGTGGAAAAGTGGCAGGTTTACCTGAAACATTACTCCAGCTAGTAGGAAAAACAGTAGGTTTACCAGTTATTTCCGACCAAGCGTGATTATGTGCTGATGGTGTAAATGAACTAGGTTTCCCTGCCACACTACCCCAAGCTGATGGAAACGAACTAGGCTTTTCTAAAATGTCATCCCATCTTAAACTGACTGCTGTACTTTCTCCAGGTTCTCCTTTTTCTCCTCTATCTCCTTTAGCCCCTTTTGGTGCTGTAAATTCATAAGTATTGTTATTAGTAAGTGTTATAGTATAGACATTTCCACCATTACTATCATTATTTTTATAGACTATACTTTTAATTCCAACCCCTTGAACTCCTTGAACTCCTGTATCCCCTTTAGGTCCTGTGTTTCCAACAGGTCCTATTGGTGCTGTAAACTCTAATTTGTTACCATTACTTAAAATAAGATTATAGACTTTACTTCCATTTGTTGAAGTTTCTTTTAGTTCTATCCCAGTAATACTTACCCCATTTTGACCAGTTGCCCCAGTAGGTCCTTTTATATTACCTATCTTTAATCTTGCCATTTTACCAGCTCCTTTCTTAATCTATTTCTAAAAATAAATCACCATTAGATTCTAATGTAAATGTTGGTGGTGTAGTTTCATCAGGGTAAACCACATACAAATCTCCGTTAGGCTCAACTTCTAAGGCGTATTGACCTTGTATTGGTGCTGTAATACCTGTGTTTCCTTGGTCCCCTTTATCACCCTTGTCCCCTTTATCACCCTTATTACCTTTATCACCTTTAAGAGCTATAAAAGTACCTGCAACATTTCTATTATCTAGATTGACATTATACTTATTTCCAGTTGTTGTAGTCTCTACAAAGCTAACAGATTTAATACTGATTCCGTTTTCTCCAGTATCACCCTTGTCCCCCTTATCACCTTTTATAGAGTCCCCTTTAGGACCAACAGGTCCTTGTTCGCCCCTTTCTCCTGTGTCTCCCTTATCTCCCTTTAATTTGCTTTTATTATCTTCAATAAACTTGTTAAGCTCTATCTTTTTATCATCTACATGTTTATTAATACTAGGTTTTGAAGTATCTATTATATAATCATCTATACTAGGGATAACTACATCATCTTTATGTTTTGTTATTGCTTTTTTGCACTCTTCTGTTAAAGTTTCCAAAGCAGTAGCTAGTTTAGTTTTTAAAGTGTTAAGCTCTCCTAATAACTTATCAGTCTCATCTCTTAACTCTTGTGACATTTTATCTTTATCAGCAAGTAAAAGTTTTTTAACCTCTTCATATGCCTTATTAACCATAGAATCAAACTTGTTATACATTTCATCAACAGGTAATGCCTCTAGTTCTCCATTATCATTCATATAGAGAACTGTAAAAGGCTCTAACTGTACTAGAACTTTTGTCATTTTCAATGTATCTGCTTTAATTCCAGTGTTTTTTAAGTAAGTAAATAACTTTGTAGTATCATCTACAAGCTGATTATATTTATCTACTAAAATAGTTAAGTCAGGAAAATCCTCTATATACTTACTAGAATCTTGTGAGTAGATATAAACTAACTGGAACTCTGTAGCCTGTCCTAGTATAGTTTCATCTTGAATAATTAAAAAAGTATTTGAACTTTCTTCCTGATATGTATATTGCCCTTTTGCTAATGCATAAAATTTCCCTTTATCTTTTCTCCAAAAAGGGATCATCTTATTGAGTTCTAAGCCATTAACTTCATACTTATTCCCTGTATTATCAAATTCTCTGACTATCTCAACAATCTTATCACTTTTATAATCTTCATTTGCCATTAATTTCCTCCTATAAGAAAAGGCTCAAGGCTCTTTTAAGCCTCAAGCCTTAGTTAGGTTTATTTATTTTAGTCCATTAAAGATGCTGGTCTAGCTGATTCAGTAGGTTTTAGAGATAACTTAGTGATGAAGTTAGGCTCTATAATTACTGATCCAGTTGATTTAACAACTTGTAGATGCCATCTTAAACCATCAGTTTCATAGAATTTAGCTGTTGGAATTACTGAACCTTCCCACTCAGCATAACCGAAAGAGTTTGACGGAATAATATAAACAGTTCCTGAATCCACTAATTGAGATATAAATATTTCAGCACCTTTCATTGATAAAGGTAAAACTCCATCTCCACCAGTGATTGCATCTTTATAATCTCCATGGATGAATGCATCAGATGTAGAGAATCTTTTATAATCTTCTCTATTCATAACTATTGCAACACCTTTTTTACCGTCAGGAGTCATTTCAGCAGATACATAACAATCTCTAATTTCTGCTAAAAGTGTTCTAGCCGCATCTAAAGTAGTAGGGTCTAATGTTGCACTACCTGCTTTATTTAACTTAGCATCTGACTCTGTTATCTTCTCTATAATCTTTTCATCTTCTTTTGTTAAAACTGCATTTGTAAGTCTGTTGACAATTGGATCCTTTAAGTTTAATTTAGTTTTTTTCATTTCAGCTTGTGATAATTTATCTTGTGCTGAAACATATTCAATAGTAGCCACAAATTTAGAAAAGTCTGGTCCATCTCCTGAGAAACTAGAATCAAACATTGTTGGTACACCATCTTTAGCTTTTCCACCTTTATATCTGTAGAAAGTGATTGACTCTCCCCCTTCTTGTGTTTTTCTTTCTCCAAAAGTTTTTAATCCAGCTGGTTTAAGTTGGTCCATGCATGCTAAAACTGCTGTACTAAAATTTTGTTGTACTGTATTTGTAGTTGCCATTTTTTACCATCTCCTTTTTTTATTTTAAGTTAAAAGTTTTTTTAAATTGCTCTTGTTGTTCCTTTGATAGATCCTTAATAAGTTTATTAACAATTGGGGTTCTATCTTCTCCATCTCCTAGATGCTTAGCTAGATAGTCAGTATATTCACTGATAGCTCTATCAAGTGTCATGCCTTGCGATCTAACTTCCTTACTTCCCTTAGTAGTTCCTAATCCTAAAGGTTTTCCACCATTACCTTTTATAAAAGCTCTATGAAGTAACTTGTAAACTATTGGATTACTCATAGCTTCCTTATAAACTTTATTTAACTGCTCATCACCTTGAGTTATTTCTTTTAAAAATTGTCCTACTGCTTTATAATCTCTCTTTTCTTGTAGAGATAATGATTTTTGTAGTTCAGCTTTTACCTTTTCTTTATTAAATGCCTCTGTTTCTCTACTCTTTAAAGCGTATTCAATCTCTTTATTTAATAGATATTCAACTTGCTTTTGAGTAAATCCCTGCTCTTTTAACTCTGCCGCTTGGTTATTGAATAACTCTCTAACCTCATCATTTTCAAAGTTTATTCTATCTTTAAAAGCAGTAAGGTCATAATCTCCAAATTTAGCCTCTATACTGTCATCAAATTCAAGGTCATCAGGATTAAACTCACTATCATCTGTTTCTTGTTCCTCTGCTCCCTCTTCTGTATTATCAATCAAATCATTGGTATCATCTCCACCTGCTCCTCCAGTTATTTCAGACACATCAGGACCTTGCTCAACTGTTTCTTCTGTAGTTTGATCTAAATCAACTATTTCTTCCATCCATTAACACCTCTCTTCTTTTTAAAATTAAATCTGTTTTTAATTTCCCTAGTAGTTCCCTCTGTTCAGGATATCTATTAGTTTTCAAATAATGAAACTCTCTTTTCCCTCTCTCATCTAGCTCACACTCTTCTATTAGTTCTATTAACTCATCATTAGAACAGAATTTAGCTAAGAGTTTATTATATTTATCTCTTTTATCTCTATTCTCCATTAATGCCTCCTGCTATAGCCTCAACTTGTTGTTGAAGTCCTGCATTTTGTACTTGACCTAGTTGTGCTAGTTGTGCTATTTGCTCATCTCTCTTAATAGCATTTTGAACATCTGTGCTATTAGGAATAAGTTCAGCTGGTATTCTCATCATTTCAGCACTCCATTTATTGAAGCTTGGAATGTCTATGAGGTATTTTCTTCTATTCTCATCAGTAATTTCAGCATTGATTTGATACCAACTTACTGCATCCATTACTCTCTCCCTACCTGCATTCTTAGTTAATTCATTAAGATATACAATCTGAGAGAACTCTAAATACTTGTTATTCCCTGTATCTCCGCCTTCTATACTGCTATAATCTTCCAACAATCCTTTTTTCTGTAGAATGATATAAGCATCCATAAAAGTTGGCTGTAATAACTCTGTATTTATAAGCTCATAAGCTCCTGAAAATTCCTTTCTAAACATCTCATGTCTTAAACTCATTTCAGTAGCACTTCTATTTCTAGTATCTAAGACATCACCGAGAGGCTGTGCCATGTATACCTCTCTTATTCTTTGTCTACAATCTGCTATATCCTGTTCAACTGGAATAAGATTAGTTCCAAGGTTAATAGGCTGAACTCCTAAATCATTTTCAGCACTTAGCCCATCACCTGCATAGTTCTTTGCTCCTGCCTCAAGACTGACCTTATAGATCAAATCAATATTCCCTTTGAAGTTGAGTGGAGGATCTACAATTTTATCTACATGTGTTAATCTCTTAGTTTTATAATTTTCTAAGTCAGTAAATAAATCTGTATTTTCTCTACCAATACCAACTCCCCAAGGATTAGAACTATCAGTACTCCATCTAAAAACTCTGTAAGGTTGATAGTCTAGTACTTCCTCTAAAAGCAACTCATCAAAGTTCTCTGTATGGACTAGATGATAATAAACTACTGTAGAATCTGCCTCATTGAAGTCAGGTATTACACTTTCAATAACATTTATAGTTTTTTTCAGATCCTCTTCATCAGCCATTTCATCAGGTTTTTTCCAACCATCTATATGGCCAAACATATCATTTAACTGTTGTAAGTTTTTACCTGAATGAATTTTGAATGTGATTGTAGGATGTCCGAAACTATCCTCTAAAAAATAGAAGTTGTCCATGTTTATATACTCATAAGTAAAAGGTTTAGAATTACTTTTAAGTTCAACTATTTTCCTTATTCCTGTTCCTACCCTTATACAGTCCATCACTGCCTTGGCAGTTTCTGTATAGTAATTAGTAGTCTCATTTAGCTCATAAACAGTATTGCTATTTTTTCCCATTAATCTATTTAGATTTTCAATAGCACCTTTAGCAACTTCTCCATCTGTTGCTGTCATCTCTTTATAAGCCACAGGATTAGTTTTAAGCATTGCCCAACTTCCACTTCTTGAGAAAATAGATGTCATTATAAAGTTACATAAAAATCTTTGAGATGTCAGAATAACTGAATCAATCTTTCTTCTCTCTAATTTTTCCATTTTACCACTGTCTTTAATCTCAAAAAATGGATCTGTTAATTTAAAAGTTTCATTATAGCTTTCTTTTATATCAGACTTATAGTCTTGTGCTTGCTGGAAGAGTTGTTTTAATTTATCTTGTGTTACTAATGCCATAACTATCTCCTCCTAAAAGCTTTTTTTAGCTTGTCCTCATCAGACTCATCAGAACTATATCCTTTAACTGCATTACTAAAATCTACAGTTGTGGTAGGTTTACCCTTTTTTTGCTCTTCAACTTGCTGATTTGCCATAACTTCACTATCTTTTTGAACATCTTTATTGAATTTGTCTTCTCTTTGTTGTTGCTGTTCTCTCTCTCTTGCTAATCTTTCAGCCTCTTTTCTTTGACGTTCAGCTTCTTTTTTAGCCTCTTCATTAGGGTCATTACCTATCAATCCACCAGTAACACTACCTAAGACATCACCAATAAAGCCACCTTTATGCTTTTTTATATGATTTTCAATTCTATTTTTTAAACTATATTCAATTTCTGTTTGCATCTTGTCACCTCCTTAACAATGATAATTATTAAGTTATCTTTTTTTATTTCAGTAACATTTTTATATCTTCTCTTAATGTGATTATGTAGACTCTCAACCTGCTTATTTTCTGCTGTTCTCCACACTCCTATGCATCCATATTCTTTTAAGATGCTATCAAATAAGTAAATTATTGATTTTAAAGAATAATTTTCCATGTTTGGAAGTTTGAACATACCAATAAAAGGGATGCTGTTGTATATTTCTACATCACAGTAGTAAGAATCATTTAGAAGAAAACCTCTATCTGCATATCCTTGTTTTTGTGATCCATAGAAATAGTTTTTATATTCCTCTTCTCCTTTGAGAGTTTGGATATAATCCTCAATCTCTTTTATCTCTTCTTTACTTAACTCCCTTATCAAGATAATTCCCCCATTCTTTACCTGTCCATCTTTCAAATGATTTTTGCTTAGAGCTTTCTGAATATATTGCATATCTTAAAGCATCTAATAAGTCATCATTTGCTTTAATAGGCACTCCTTTACTCTTATCCCACACATAGTTGTAGATCTCTTTTTTGAAGTGACTGCAACTATCTAAGACATAGAATTTATTAGTTTTCATTAAATGAGCAACTACCTCAATACCTGATAAAACTTCTTTATTAGCATTATGTGCTTGGAATCCCTCACGACTAAACCTAGCCACGTGTTCAGGTCTAGCAGAATCACAATAAAAATCTATATTTCCAAACTCTTTTACAACTTCTTTAGCTTGTTGTACCCAATAATCAATCTCTTCATACTGAGCAACTATCTCTTTAACTAGTAAATGATTACCTAGTCCATCTACTCCAATAACTGCAATAGATCCTAAGTGTTCATATCCCCAGTCAACACCAGCAAAATATTTAATTATGTTTTGCTTATTGTATCTAGCAAGAATCATAGATTTATTAAAATCTTTATAGACAACTCCCTCACTATTTACCCAAAGACCTAGAATATCTCTGTCATAAAATAGTCCTGTTGGAGTTGTTGACTTAACATTTTCTTTATACTCATCAGTAAGAAAATCATTGTCATCTAATTCAAAATGAATCTCAATTATCTTATTATCATCAGCTTTATCAATATAGTCAGTTTTAATATAATGTTCAGGATTATCAGGGTTAGTGTCCATCATTACCCTAGCACCTTCTCCTGAGCATCTATTTAATATCTCTCTGACTACTTCCTCAACTGCTGTTGTTCCCTCGTTAATATAAGCACCAAAGGAAGTCATCCCCCTTATACGTGCCATATCTCTAATTGTTCCATGTCCAAAACAACACACTTTTACTCCAAAGAGCTTAAATTCATTATGCTTATTAAAATTAATCTCAATACCATACTTGTTAGTTAATTCTATTAGCACATTACGAGCAAGAGATCCTAATGAGTTTCCTGCAAGAATATACTGAGGCTCTGGAATATTAAGCTTATCAGCTATCTTTCTGACTCTTTTAAGCTCTAATAAAAATAGATCATTATCTGCCACTGTTTTCCCTGCTCTTTTTGCTCCATGTAGAACTAAGAGCCAAAAATTTTTTTTAAAACATTTGAGAGCTTCAATCTGCTTTCTTGTATATAACTTTCTTAGATTATTCTTCATCCAATGCCTCCATAAGAGTGTTTATGTACTGATCCAGCTTTTTCTCTGCTCCACTCTGTTCTGTTGTAGCTTTCTTTTTATCTATTTCTAATTTTTCCAGTCTTTCAATTCTATCTAGTTCAAATATTTTTTGCTCTAGTTCCTCAGACATTAAAAGCTTTTCAATAGCTGCCTTGGAAACTCTTCCATTTTCTTGCCAGTTACTTAATTCGTACTCAATAGCCTCTAAGATCTCATCATTTAACATCAATCTTTTCAGCTTATTTTCTCTTATTTTTTTCCTCTGATTATTTCTAAACTCTTTAAGATATTCAAGTTGTGATTGCTGTAGATTTTCTTGAGTGCTTAATCTTCCAATAGTTGACCTAGGTATTCCAGTTTGTTTTGCAGCCTCACTTATACTTGCACCCTCTTTAATTAGAATCTTAGCCGTTTCCTTAGCTATCTTCCTGTTTTGTCGTTTGTCGTTTTTTGTGTCGTTGTCGCTTGTCGTTAAACTCTTTTTATGTCTCTCTACAGTTCTGACAGACACGTTACATAGTTCAGCAATCTCTTTATTACTTTTGCCCAGTTTTAAATATGCTATTATCTTTTCTTTGGAACTCACGTCATCTGCCACACCTCCTTGGAAAATAAAAAAAGGGAACTAGAAAAACTACAGAAATAATCTGTAATTCATCTAGTCCCCTCCGCTCTGAGTGCTAACTAGTATATATAATTATAAATATATTTTACCACAATTATCCTTATTTATCTAGTTTTCTCCACTCATTTTTTCATTCTCATCAATTTCTTGTTCAATGCTTAACTTAACTACAAATCCTTTTTTATCTAGCTTTAATTTGATATAGCAATTCTTATAAATTCCCCTATCAACATTTTTCAAGAAAGTTTCTAGTTTTTTATTTCTCATGCCTCTTCTCCTAGTATTCTTTGAATATCTTCCAAACTTCTAACAATGTGATATATTGCTCCATTCTTTTTAAACTGTTGTTCAATCTCTTTTTGTTCCTTGCTCTGTCTACCTGTAGTTGTCTTAATTTCAATTCCAAGACATTTACCCTTAAATAATATAAGTAAGTCAGGAAAACCTTTTTTCTGACCTTTTGCTAAACTTCTATGTATATTCTTTTTACTATCATAGACAGTTATATTATTAGTCCTTTGAAAAAATAGTTTTCCTTGGTTCTCTAAGATGCTTAAATAATCAATAATAGCAGATTGAATTTGATTTTCTACCATTTCCAGAACTCCCACCATTTTGGAGAAAGTTTTTTTATTTTACTTAAAAGAGAATCATTTAATCTACATAGCTCTTCAATATCTTCATTAAGTTTCATCTCTTTTTTATCACTCTCTTGAAGTTGAGTTCTTAATTTATTATTTTCAGTTTTCATCTCTGAGATGATAGCATTTTTATCTAAAACTATAGACTCTAAATCATGATTTTTAGTATTTAATTTACAATTTTCTTCTAAGATTTTTTTATTTACTTCACTCAAATCATTGATAGTTTTATTAAGTTTCTCATCTTTAACTAAATACTTTCTATCAGCATACTCATCAAAGAGATCCTGAAAAGCTTTTTCAACTGCCTCTTTAGTTCCAAGCTTTCTAACTGCCACCCCTCTAAAGATGTCAACTTTTATGTACTTTTTTCTTTTCTTTTTCAATTTTTCACCTCCAAGAAATTAACAACATCACCTATAACTGTTTTCTCATATTCCTCTCTTGAAACTACAATTTCTTTTGTTGCAATATAAGAAACTTTGAAAATGTATTTTTCAGGTCTGCTTTCAATAAATGCCATTGGAACTGTTGTTTTCCCATTAAAAAAAAGTCTTGTAAAGCTTACTGTTTTACTTGGAATATATTTTTTATCTAAAACTTTACCAGTTTTAATATCATATTCAACATCTCCACACCCTGCTAAAGTTATAAGACATAAGCTTATTAATAAAAACTTTTTCATTCTTGGATCACCCAATCTTTATTAATTCTAGTAATATTCTTTTGCCATTTCTCCCAGTAAGTTTCTAATAAATCCTGTCTCGTAAATCCTCTTTTATAAACTATTTTCATATAGTCATAGAAAGTTGTTAAATCATTTCTATTCCATAAATCGTATTTGAAATCCATAATCACAGAATATAATTCTTGGTCTATTTCATCATAATAATTTCGTTCAAAAAAATCTCTACAAAAATTATTTTTATAATTATCTACGTCGATGAAATACCTATTAAAATACTGCAAAAAGAAAAATAGAACATCTGTTAGTTCTTCTAATTCTTTCTCTCTGCTATATTCTTTCTGCTTCCAAGTTTTGAAATTATACTCATATGGTAACTCTCTTAGGCATTCTTGGAACTCATCATCTATTGCTAGTAGAATATCTAACAAACTTCTTTTTCTTGGTACAAATCCGTTTTTTCTATTTTTTTCTATATTTTCATCTAAAATTCTTTGTAACTCTAATAAATCATTAAAACATCTAGGTTTACTAATCATTTTTATTCATCTCCCTCACACTTTCTGAACTCTCCAATGCACTCTTTTAACCAGCTCTCTATATACTGCATTGAGTATTCAGAGCTAAATCTCTTAGAAAAAGTATAACCTGATCTTAGTGCCTTTGGTTCTCCACTCAAGTAATAATATTTCACTTCCTCGTTATAGCACTCATAAAGATAAACAAGGTAATTCTTATTCTCATAGCTTGCTATAACCTCTGGATAAACTCTATTAGACATCTCATCATCTCCTTATGCTATACTCTCCCAGAAAGTTTCTTTATTAATCCCCCTTCTGCTTTTTCCAATAACTGCAATTGGGTAACACATATCTACAACCCTATCTCTTATCCTACTTCCTAAATTCTTTTCAATCTCACACTTAGAAAGATCTTCATGATATTTTAAGTTTGTAGATATTATCAAAGGCTTTTCAGATCTGTAAGCTGTATCAATCAAATTGAATATCTTCTCATCTCTCCAAGTTACATTCTCAGTATTAGAAGTCATCTCAGCACCAAAGTCATCAATGATTAATAAATCACATTTCTTAACATTTTCAAGAACTGCCTTTTCTTCCTTTTCCCATTCTATTTTTAGCTTGTTGAAATATAGCCCAAGGTTCATAACAAACACACTTTTTCCGTGTTCTCTTAGATAGTTAGCTATACAAGCAGTTGCATAAGTTTTACCAGTTCCAACTCCTCCATACAGTAACATCCCTACATTTTGATTTTTTGTTAGAAAACTTTTTGCATATCTTTCAGCAGTTCTCATATGCTTACTTGACATATCAGCATTTTCAAAGGTACTTTTAAAAAACTTGGCATCAACTACAGATATATCCATGAACTTTTTAACTCTGTTCATTCTACTTTCTTCATCCTGTTTCTTTCTAAGTGCTTCCATTTCCTGCTCATGCAGTTTCTCCAAGCAGTTACAAGCTGGAATATACTTAAGTTTTTCTTGCATAAATTCAGGCATATAGCTTAAATCAGCACTGTTTTTTATATATTCTTTTCCACAATATTGACATTTCATTATGCTATTTCCTCCCCTTTTCCTATGTATTTTTCAAAATAGTCCTCTGAAAAATCTTCATATTCAGAACTATTTATAACTTTTCCACTTTTCTTTTTAGCAGCCTCTTTTTTTATTTCCCTAGGTTTATAAAAATACTCAAGGTTATAATCATCAGTTAATGCTCCTACTATCCAACCCTCACTTTTACCATTTTCCTTGGCTATTTTAAGAACTTCTTTAATACGTGAAATAGGTTTACCTAGTCTTGCTATCTTCTCATAGTTGATTTTATAACTAGCAAGTAACATTCTTATTTCTTGATAATATCCTCCTGAGTTAGAAACAGGATCAGGCTCTGCCTCTTTCTCTCTCTCTTTATTCTTAATTGTATCTTCTTTATGTATATTCTTAGACCCACATGGGATGTAGGTACTTGTAGGTACATTTGATGTAGGTACTGGGGGTACATCAGATGTAGGTACATTCAATGTAGTATCATCTAATGTAGGTACATTTGATGTATCTACTTTGACATTATTAAGATAATATCTGTTTGCTTTTCCTTTTAATCTTTCAACTGTGATTAGACCTTTTTGTTCTAAACTTTTTGTGTGCTTAACTATAGTTCTAGTATCTTTTATTCCTAATTCTTTTGCTAAAGTTTCAAGTTTTGGATAAGCATAATCATTACTTCCTATATGTCTAGCTAAACAAACATACAACATCTTCTCATAGATATTGAGATCATATCTATCTACTAAAGCATTATCTAACCAAAACCAGTCTCTTTCTCTCATCTCTCTCATATTATCCTCCTACTGAGGGACTATGCCACTAGACCCCTCTCTTTTTTTATTTTGTAACTGCCCACCATCTTCTAAGACCCTTGGATCTAGTGGCTTAAAGATGATGAACAGATACCAAATAAAAATTTGTCAGGGATTTTTTACAGAAATCCCCGAAAACTGAATTTTTTTCTTGGAAATTATAGTGGTGATGGGAATGATCAGAATTGAACTGATGCACTCACGATTAAAAGTCGTACGCTCTACCAACTGAGCTACATTCCCATACTACCCTCGTGTGAGGGTTATAGAGTTTTTATTGTTTTTTATTTTTTATAATAAAGAAAATAATTTAAAAAATTATAAACCAAGCTCCACGATCGATACGGAGAGCAACCAAATTGCCGCTAAAATCTAATTATTTGAAAACAATCTACCTCCTCCAAGGACACAAAATTGGAAACAAATTTTTTAAAGGGGGATTCACCTCCAATTTTTTTATTAATACTAAATAATAATGAGTGATTGCCCTTGTTGGAACATACCAGCTTACTTATGGGATTTTATATTCAGGAAAGTGATTCATAGCACTTGCTGATATGCTCCAATAAAGGCAAACTACCATTTTGTTGACATCAACAAGCATATTGCCGACGTCAGCAAAATGATATTCAAAAATTATTTTTTTATATTTTTATCTCTTTTTCCCTTCCATATCCAACCAATAGCTATACCAGCTATTACAGAAAAGAATACAATACCAAAAGTTGTAAATCCTGACATTTCATCACCTCCATCTTGGCACTCTTCATTATTTCAATTTTTTATATTGATTTTTTTACACACTTGCATTATAATTAAGTTATCTATAATTATATATAACTATAAATAATTATTTATAAGGGAAGTGGTTTTATATGAAAAAATCTGATGAAATAACTACTAAAAAACAATTAGAAAAAATTATATCAATGATTAAAGATTATGATAGAAATACAGCAAAGTAATTTTATTTTGCTGTATTTTTTTCCTCTTTTTTTCTTACAACTATTTCATAGCCTAATCCATCACAAAGTCTTTTAAGTGATCTCAATTTGATTCCAGTACCATCTTTTAATTTATTCATAAAAGATTGAAGAACACTTCTTTGTAAGCCTAAAGTTGTAGAAAATTTTGATCTGCTTTTATATGATCTTTTTATTTCTTTATCTAAGACTTCATAAATATCTTTTATCTCCATTCTCTTCTCCGTATACTTTTTGTTAAACAAATATTTTTCTTTATTGTATAACATTTGAAGTACATTGTCAATAAAAAAAGACTAGAAATTAATCTAGTCTAAAAAATGTATATTTAAAAAATTATTTAAATTCAGAAATATTATAATTATATTCAGGGTTGGGGCTTGCGTAATTTTCTATTTTTTTAACCATAGAAATAAGATATTTTCCTGTTTCATTTGAATTAATTTCTTGCCTCGCTATTCCTAACAACTGAGATACCATCACAGCCATTTCTGTTACAAATTCCCCTCTTTTATCAGGGTTCAAAATAAATCCTTTTAAATTAAACCTATTTTTAGCAACAAAATCAATAATAGCTTTCATATGAGAAAAAGCATAATCCATTATGTCTTGTTCATCCAACTTTTTAAAATCTGATAATATTATAATTGCTTGTAAAATAGACAATACTTGTAATTCTATTTCATTAAATTTCAGTGTTTCTTTCATGTATTTTAACTCTTTTTTTAATTGTTCTTTTTCATTATTAAAAAATAGCATAACATCACTTCCACAAAAATTATAATTTTTCAATTTCTTTTTTTATTGCTTCTAATTCAGCCTTTCTATTTTCGTATGTTCCATTTTTCCTTGCTTCTACTTCTCTTTGTAGAATCATCAACTCTAATATAGCTTTTCTATTTTCAGCTGTAGAATCTGCCATAAGGTAATTTAAAAGTTCTCTATCATTTCCTTCTCCTAACAAGAACTTGTTATCTTGTAGAACTTTTTTAGCTACATCATCAGGCAAAACTTCTTCCAAATAAGCTTGAGTTAATTCTTTTTCTTTATCAGGATAAACTTTTATTATTTTAGAAAGAATCTCTTTATTTACTGGTCTTGCTCCTCTTTCTATATTGCTAATATATGTGAAATGTATTTCAGTTTTTTCTCCTAAGCTTCTGATGCTATCTCCTTTTTCTTCTCTTATCTTTTTTAAAACTTCACGGAACATATAAGCCTCCTTTCAAACCTTCTGTATATCAACTATTATACAATATTTTTTTGAAAAAGTAAAAAAATACTTGACATCGTATACTTTTTGTTATACACTACAATCAAAGAAAACGTATAACAAAAGTTATACAAAAACTCAGGAGGGTACTATGAGAGAAATAGTTGAAGGAATGATTGAAAAGTTAGATTACTTTGAAATTGAATGTGAGGAATTAAAAAAAGATGCTTATGATGAACTAGATAGAAACGAATTTGCAGACAATCAGTATCTTTGGGCAACAATCAGAAGAATGGCGGAACTATTAGAACAATACACAGCCTAGGAAGAAAGGACTATGAAACTATCAGATTATAAAAAAATGATGAACAAACTTGCTGGATTAGGTTATCCAGTGAAAGAAATGACAATAACAGATTTTTACATGATGGTTAGAATTTTTACTAAATAGATTTAAGGAGGATTAAATGAAATTAGAAACTAAAATAACTATTTCTATAAATTATGCTGATCTTGGAGCTCAAATTGAAACACCTATAAATCTCAATAAAAAAGAAGCAGAAGATATATGCCAAATTCTATATAATGCATTATTTAGAGAAGCTGGAGCCACTAAAAGTTTTATTCAAACTTTAAAACCAAAAGCATATAAAAAAACTACTATACCAGCAGAAGAAAATTAAGTTTTTAACACAGCTCTCACACTGATGAGAGCCATGTTAAAAATTTAAAAGAGGTGAAATATTATGACAGTTAAAGAGCTTAGAGCTAAATGCAAGGAATTAGGTTTAAAAGGTTTTTGGACATTGAAAAAAGCAGAATTGGAAAAACTAATAGAAGAAAATACTGTACATCTACATGATAGTGAAGTTCTGTTCACTGGGGAATGTTCAGGAGATGGAGAATGGTTAAATCATAGAAGAATAGGAGCAACAGACACATCAGTTCTTATTTGTGATAATGCTTATAGAAATAACTTGCTTGATAGACCTGATAAATACACAAGTCCTTTCTTAATGTTTGAGGAGAGAAAAGGAAGATATAAAAAAGAGATTTCTTTTAACTCACAGGTAGCAATGGACTTTGGACACTATGCAGAAGATTTTATAATTGCACATCTTCCAGTACTATTTGAGAAAGAGTTCAATATTAAGATCCAAGATACATTAAAGGGTAATCAAGTTGTAGCAAATAAAAACTATCCTCTATGGAGTTGTACTCCTGATAGCTGGGTAAAAATAGAAGGTGAATGGTATCCAGTAGAGCTAAAAACTGGAAATAGTTATACAGCTTATGAATGGGAGAGAGAGGAAGTTCCAAACAAGTATTTTGCACAAGTACAACAACAACTTGCAGTACTAGGGAAAACTAAAGGATTTTTAGTTGGATTTGTAGACAATAGATTTACTAGAGTTTATGAGATTGAAAGAGATGATAAACTAATCAGTCAAGCTTATGAAATAACAAAAAGATTCCAATATTACCTTGATAACGACATAGCCCCTGAACTTAATGGATGTGAGGCTGAATGTGAGTATCTTAAAGCTGAGTTTCAAGGATTTGGTAATAAATATGAGAAAGTTCCAAGCATTGATTTAGATAGCAAAACAGTTCAAGATTATTTTGCTATGGAAGATACTAAAAAAGAGTTATCAAAGGAAACTAAAGAGATTGAAAAAGATATGAAAATGCTAACATGTATCATACAAAATAAGATGCTAGAGTTTGAAACTGAAAATTTAGTTATAAATGGTAGTTATCTAGCAACTTGGAAGATAGATGCAAGAGGAGCTAAAAGATTTAGTTTTAAAGAGCTTAAAGAAAATCAAAAAATTAAAGAGGTGGCATAATGTATTTAGATTTAAGTGATAAAATCGGAGATTTTTTAATGGATTTAAAAAAATATCCTGAAGATTATTGTATAAGAGATGTAATAGACAAACTAGATGATTTTTATGATAGAGCAATAGAGTTAGAAAATGAAATTGAAGATTTAAAAGATAAATATGAGGTGGAAGAATAATGGCAAGAGCAGTAAACAAATTAGTAACAAATGAAAATGAGGTTTCAACTGGAGTTCCAGCTTTAAAAAGTGCATTAGCAACACAAGCAATAAGAAAACAAATTAAATCATTGCTTGGTGATAGATCAGGGCATTTTATGATGGCAATAGTTCAAGTTGTAGAAGGTACTCCACAACTACAACAGGCAGAGCCTCAATCAATAATCAATGCAGCAATAGCAAGTGCAGTGTTAAATCTTCCTATTGAGAAAAACCTAGGATTTGCTTATATAGTTCCTTACAAAGATAGAGAAAAAGGAATGATTGCACAGTTCCAATTAGGATATAAAGGTTATATACAACTAGCTTTGAGAAGTGGAGAGTATAAATATATCAATGCTATTGAGGTAAAAGAGGGAGAAATTAAAAATTATAACATGCTTACTGGAGAGTTGGAGCTAGAATTTATTGAGGATATTGATAAAAGACTTGAAGCTAAAACAGTTGGGTATGCTAGTTATATAGAGTTTAACAATGGATTTAGAAATACACTCTTTATGACAGAGGCACAAATGAAAAATCATGCTAAAAGATATAGTCAATCTTATCAATATGATGTTAATTACAATAAGAAAAATTCAAACTGGAGTAAGAATTTTGAGGCTATGGCACTTAAAACAGTTTTAAAACTTAATATCAGTAAATATGGTGCTTTATCAGTAGAGATACAAAAAGCACTTCAAACTGATGGAATGGTAGTTAATGAAATAGAAGATGATGGAACTATAGCTGGAAAGTTCTCAGACAATAATGGAGATGTAGTTGAGGTTATAGATGATATAAAAGCAACTGATGAAGATAGAGTACAGTTATTAAAATTAGCAGAGCCTTTAAAAATCAATCTTGTTGATGTAGTAAAGAAAGAATTGAGAATTGATTTTGAAACTATGAGTAAATCAGAAGCTAATGAGGTTGATGCTTTTATAACTGACAGATTAGCAGATATGATGTAAAAATGAAGAGGGATCTTCCCCTCTTTTCCTTACAGGAGGAATAAAATGGTATTTAATTACATAATTAAAAGCTATAAAGGAATAAGAATATCAGATACTGGAGATATTTTTAATGATGTTAAAAAGGATGTAGTAACTAGCCCAATAGATGCTTTAAAAGTTTACCAAGAGCATAAAAGATTAGGATTAGATCCTGAGATCTTAAAGAGAGTAGACAGGAATTGGATGGAGATTAAAGAGAAAGACTTGGAGCAAGACAAAGCTAAGATGAAAGCTGTAAAAGTAAAAGGACTAAAAAAAGCTTTTCAAATAGTTACAGTTGGGCTATGAAGAAGGTGGCAAATGAAAAGAGGAACTTATAAGAAATGCACTAGAAAAAGAAATAAACTTATTAAGCAATTAAAAGAATTTTGTAGAGTTGATTATAAGATAGATAATAAAACTTTGATACTGAAATTAGCTATTTCCAAGACTGAGTTTTATAGAAACTTTAAAACTATAGCTGATGAATGTAGAAAGTTAAATAGAAGTGAGAGCTTATTTGGTTAGGTGATGAGCATGTGGGAATTTATTTACTGGGTAATAATAATCTTAGCAGTTGCTGGGATTATATTAGAGGTTATAGATGGAGGAGAGTGGCAAAAATGTGGAGATGTAAAGAGTGTGGTGGAACTGAGTTCATAGAGCAATACATGAATGGATATAGAAAATATAGGGAATATGATAAAGAAGGTGAACCAGTTTATGATTCACAAGTTGATAATGACCCTGAGCTAGATATAGAATGTGAGAATTGTGGAAATAGAGGAGATCACTTAACAGATATAGCAGAGTGGGTGGAGGAGTAATATAAATTATTCCCATTTTCATTGAAATTGGGAAAGAAACGAGGTAGAATATAAATGGAAAAGTTACTAAATGAAGATAAAATGTTAAACAAATACGAGGTCATGAAGTTGCTCAATGTTACAGAAGAAACGGCTAAAAAGAAGATGCAAGAAATAAATTGCGAAATTAGAAGAAAAAATAAAAATGTTAAAACATTAAGAGGTCGTGTTAGTTCTAAAGCATTGAGAGAAAAATATAATCTTTAATTGAAAAATAAAGGGTAACTTAATACCCTTATTTTTTTTATCAGGAGGTACTTCATGAAAAATCCAAACGGCTTTGGTACAGTCTATAAACTGACTGGAAATAGAAGAAAAAAATGGGTCGCAAGAAAAACTATAGCTTGGGAAGATGGGAAACAAAAAAGGGTAGTTGTAGGCTACTTCGAGAGCAAAAGAGAAGCAATGGAGGCACTAGGAAAGTTTATATATAATCCAAACTCAAAAATAACCTTAGATGAAGTTTATGAAGAATGGAGCAATTATCACTTTAAAAAGTTAAGTATAAGAGTTGCTGAAAATACTAAGTACACTTATAACGCTTACTTCAAAGAGATAAAAACTATGTATATAAGAGATATTGAAATAACTACACTTCAAAGTTTTTTTAGTAAGCTTGAAGAAAGTTTATCTAGTGCAAGTGTGAAAAGAATAAAAAGCATAGCAAGTATGATATTTGATTATGCAGTGAAAAAAGATATTATTGATAAAAATATCACTAAGTTTATAGAGTTACAGAAATTCAAAGCAGTTAAAATTAAATCACAATTTTCTACTGAGGAAATAGAAACATTGTGGAATAATAAAGATATGTACCTTGTAGATAGTGTTTTAATACTTATCTACACAGGTATGAGGATATCAGAGCTGCTTAATTTAAAAATAGAAGATATTAGCTTAGAACATGAGTATAAAGTTATTCATGTTAAAGCAAGTAAGACAGATGCAGGAATAAGAGATATTCCAATCAGTCCTCTTATACTTCAACTTATAACTAAAAATATAAGTGTTGGTAAAGAATATCTTTTTTTAAACTCAAAAGGGAATAAATTCAATTATCCAGCTTACAGAAATGCTTTTAAAATTCTTATGGAAAAATTAAATATGAATCATACTGTGCATGAGTGTAGACACACAACGGCTACTCTCTTATCCAACGCTGGAGCGGATCCAACAAGCATCGTTAAAATTCTTGGGCACACAGATTATACTTTAACGAGTAGAGTTTATACTCATAAAGATAAAGAGCAGTTAGATAAAGCAATCAATTTAATTCAATAAAAAGCAATAAAAAAAGTAAGTGTTGTCTATTTGTTGGCTACGACCATGCTTTTTAGTACTTTCTAGTACTAGTAGATACCACTTACTTTATATATAAACTTTGTGATATTAGCAATATCACGGTTCTTTATAAACTATATAACAATCCTCCAAGGTTAAATAAAAAGGAGACTAGAAAAAATATATGATGTCAATACAGATTAATTTACAATCCTCCAAGGTTAAATAAAAAGATTTATGAAAGACCTAATTAAGATTGAGGAAAGAAATTTACAATCCTCCAAGGTTAAATAAAAAGCTTGTCTTACACGTTTCTTAATACCAAACGTATACTATTTACAATCCTCCAAGGTTAAATAAAAAGTGTAGATTTAAAGGCTTTTATTTTAAAATCTACATCATTTACAATCCTCCAAGGTTAAATAAAAAGTTTATGGATTGACCCAATATGGTTTAAGGAAAACTAATTTACAATCCTCCAAGGTTAAATAAAAAGGATCTCCAAGTTCTGGTATATTAATACCAAATATATATTTACAATCCTCCAAGGTTAAATAAAAAGATTCTTGGGTACGTAAGTCTATAGAGAGTATTAAAGATTTACAATCCTCCAAGGTTAAATAAAAAGTCAAATAGATAAAGCTATGTCTGGTAATTTAGGTTTATTTACAATCCTCCAAGGTTAAATAAAAAGTAGGTTATATTTGGTAATATTGCCTATGTTATTTATAATTTACAATCCTCCAAGGTTAAATAAAAAGTTATAAGTTAAAAGTTTTCATTTCAAACCCCTAATAGATTTACAATCCTCCAAGGTTAAATAAAAAGAACATTGCTTGTCAACTGGGTGCAATGTCTTGCATCTATTTACAATCCTCCAAGGTTAAATAAAAAGTTCTTTAGTAAATATCATCTTTTTTCTCCTTTACTTATTTACAATCCTCCAAGGTTAAATAAAAAGTAACACACTAACTATCTTTTGTCTTATAATACTCTCTTTTATAATTTTTGTCCATCTGAATTTTTATAAAAAAAATTTATACTAATTCTATTTTAAAATAAAAAATATACTTAAAAAATCTAAAAATTAAAGCTATTTGTCTATACATAAACTTTTTTACATTATAAGAAATCGACAATAAAAAACCCACTACTTTTATAGTGGGCATTTTTCTAAATTTTATTTATTTTTCTTTTTAAAAATTCCATTAAGCATCAATGCTAAAGCTCCATCTCCAACTACATTACAAGCTGTTCCAAAGCTATCTTGTAAAGCAAATATTGTAAGCATTAACCCTGTTCCCTCTTCATTAAATCCAAGTACTGAAATTATTATACCTAGAGATGCCATTACTGTTCCACCTGGCACTCCTGGAGCTCCAACTGCAAAGATTCCAAGTAAAATAATAAATAATATCATTGTTCCTAATGAAGGAATTTGTCCATATAATATTTTTGAAACTGTCATAACAAAGAAAACCTCTGTTAACACTGAACCACATAGGTGAATAGTTGATCCTAAAGGAACAGCAAAATCTGCTATATCTTCATCTAAAACACCTGATTTTTTAGCACAACTTAAAGCTACTGGTAGTGTTGCTGCTGAAGACATTGTTCCTACTGCTGTAAGATATGCTGGTCCATAGCTTTTTAATAGTTTTAAAGGATTTTTTCCTGAAATAATTCCACCTAATGTATATAGAACAGTTAACCAAATAAAGTGTCCTATTAAAACTATAATAATTACCTTTAAGAATACTGGGAATTGTTTTATAATCTCTCCTTCATATGCTAATGTTGTAAATGTTGAAGCTATAAAAAATGGTAGTATTGGAATTATAATTTTATAAACTATTTTCAACATTATATTATTTAATTCATCTAACAGTTTTTCAAAAGTTTTTGATTCTGTCCATACAACTGCTAATCCTAAAAATAGTGCTAAAATCAATGCTGTCATTACTGAAAAAACAGGTGGTATCTCCACTTTAAATATCAATTTTGGAATTATATTTTTTACTATATCAGATTTTGCAGCAATATTTAACTTAGGAATAATCATATATCCTGCTGTCATAGATAACAGAGCTGCTCCAACAGATGATAGATATGCCATCATCAACATTGTTCCCAACATTTTACTTGCATTTGCTTTCATTTTTGTTATTGCAGGTGCTATAAATCCTAGAATAATAAGTGGTATTGTAAAGTTTATTACCTGTCCAAGTATAAATTTTATAGTGTTTATTACTCCAATTATATTTTGTGCTGTTTCTTGGCTAACACCACCTATTTTTGCATCTAAGGAATAACCTAAAATTAATCCTACAAATACTCCTAAAAGTAACTTAAATATCAAACTTTCTCTTAATTTTGCCATAAGAATTCCCTCACTTTTATTTTTTTATTTTTTTAGTCAACAATATTTATTTTAGAATATAGCACATTTAAATAATTAAATCAATTTTATTTTAAAAATTTTTCAAAAACTTTTTTCAAAAAAAATAGAGAGATAGATAAAATTCTACCTCTCCATATTTTTTAGATTATTTAATTATCTTCTATATTTTATAAATTTAGATATTTGTATTATTAGTGTTGGAACAAATGCAAGTCCATATATTGTAAATAGTTCATTTGTTGTTAAAGGAACTACTTGGAAAATAGTATGGAATGCAGGTACTAATAATATTATATTTAATAGAACAAATCCTATAACAAAAGCTATTATAGAGAATTTATTTGAAAATATTCCAAGTCCAAATACTGATGCTCCACCTCTACAATTAAATCCATGGAATAATCTTGCTAGACATAAAACACTAAATGCTATTGTACTTGCTTTTAATGCATTATTATCTTTATATCCAATATAGAATCCTATCATAACAAATAGTGCTATTAAAATTCCTTCAATTAAAATTTTTCCTGAAAGTTCTTTAGTTAAAATAGGTTCTTTAGGATTACGAGGTTTCTCTGTAAGAACATCTCCATGTGATGGCTCCATTCCTATTGCTATTGCTGGTAAACTATCTGTTAATAGGTTAATAAATAATAGATGCACTGGTGCAAATATTACTGGAAGTCCTACTAATGAAGAGTATAATACTGCTAAGATTCCAGCTGTATTTCCTGATAGTAAAAATCTTATTGAGTTTTTAATATTAGCATAAATATTTCTACCAGTTGTTACAGCTTTTACTATTGTTGAGAAGTTATCATCTGTAAGTATCATAGATGCAGCATCTTTTGATACCTCTGTTCCTGTAATTCCCATTGCAATTCCTATATCTGCTCTTTTTAAAGCTGGAGCATCATTTACTCCATCTCCTGTCATTGCACAGATCTTACCTAATCTTTGCCAAGCAGTTACTATTCTTATCTTATGTTCTGGAGATACTCTTGCATATACAGAAGTAGAAGCAACTTTTTCTAATAATTCATCATCAGAAAGTTTTTCAACATCTACACCTTCCATTACATTGTCTCCATCTTTATAAATTCCAATCTCTTTAGCTATTGCTGTAGCTGTTATTTTGTGGTCTCCTGTTATCATAACTGGTTTAATTCCAGCAGTTAAACATTTTGCTACTGCTTCTTTAGATTCCTCTCTTGGTGGATCTATCATAGCTGTTAAACCAATAAAGATAAAGTTATCTTCATCTTCTCTTGTTATCTCTTTTTCACTTTCTAATACTTGATAAGCAAAAGTTAAAACTCTCAATCCAGTTTGAGCAAACTCCATATTAACTTTTTCAATATTTTTAATATCTTCAGAAGTTATATCTCTTACCTCTCCATTAACTAATATTTTTTTAGCTTTTGGTAAAACAGAGTCTAAAGCTCCTTTAGTAAACATCATTATTTTTCCATCTATATTATGCACTGTACTCATAAGTTTTCTATCTGAATCAAATGGAATCTCTGAAATACGTGGATATCTATTTTTTAACTCTTTTCCAGATTGATTATAGTGGATTTCTGAAAGATTTACTAGAGCTATCTCTGTCGGATCTCCTATTTCACTAGTTGCATCATTACATAAAATAGCTTCTTTTATTAATAAACTTTCTCCCATTCCACTAGCATTTAAATCTTTTTCATTAAATACTTCATTATTGATATAAACTTTTTTTACAGTCATCTTATTTTGTGTAAGTGTTCCTGTTTTGTCTGAACATATTACTGATACACAACCTAATGATTCAACTGATTTTAAATTTTTAATAATTGCATTTTCCTTTGATAATTTTTGAGTTCCGATAGCTAAAACTATTGTAACTATTGAACTTAGAGCTTCAGGAATAGCAGCAACAGCCAATGCAACTGCAAACATAAGTGAATCAAGAAGTTTTACTCCATGAAGAATATTTATTCCAAATACAAGGATACATAGTATAATAATTCCTATTGATAATTTTTTACCAAAGTTATCTAATGAAACTTGTAATGGTGTTTGTTTCTCTTTTGTTGCCTCTAATAAACTTGCTATCTTTCCAAGTTCTGTTTTCATTCCAGTAGTAGTTACTAAAATAACTCCTCTACCATAACTAACTAAGCTCCCTGAGAACACCATGTTCTTTTGATCTCCAAGAGCTAATTCATCTTTATCTATCACTGAACTTATTTTTTCTACTCCTTCTGATTCTCCAGTTAGTGAGCTTTCATTAATAAGAAGTGAGAAACTTTCTATAACTCTTCCATCTGCTGGAACAACATCTCCTGCTTCAACAAAAACAATATCTCCAGGGACTAAGTATTTAGATAAAACCTCTACCTTTTCTCCATCTCTTAAAACTTTAGATTTAGGAGCAGATAGATTTTTTAAACTACTAATAGACTCTTCAGCTTTTAAATGTTGAACTGTTCCTAATATTGCATTGATAATTATAACAACTAAAATTACAACAGCACTTTCCACATTTCCAGAGATAATAGAGATAATTGATGCAATAATCAGTATAATTACTAGAAAATCTTTAAATTGAGAGATAAAAACTTGCATTGTACTCAATTTTTTCTCTTCATTTAACTGGTTATAACCATATTTTTCAATAGCTATCTCTACTTCACCAGTTGTCAATCCAGTTTCCTTGCTGTTTAACTTACTCAGTACCTCCTCTTTTGTCATAGCAAAATAATTTTTCATAAAATCCTCCTATTATGTATAATATTTATTATTCTAAATGTTTTTACTTTTCTTTTAATTTTAGATAAAAAAAGACTTCTGATATAGAGATTATAAAAACTCTATATCAAAAGTCTTGTTACCATTCAGGTATATAGTACCAGATAGCCCGTGGCTTCGTGATGTTGATACTATAATTTTTAACTACTCCCTTTTAATATATTGATATGATATATTAAAAAATAACTTTTGTCAATAAAATTTAAAAAATTTTATCTTCCCCAAGTATCTGTATTTTTATTCCAAGATGATGCTATTTCAGCTTCCTCTTCAGTAAGATATTTTTCTTCTCTTGCAAGTTCGATTAATGCAGTGAAGTTAGATAGAGATTCCCAAGGAATGTTATTTGCTGCAAAGTTTTTAAATGCTTTATCAAATTCATAAGAGAATATAGAAACTACTTCTACAGATGCAGCTCCTTCATTTCTAGCAGCTTCAACAGCTTTTATAGAGCTTCCTCCAGTTGAAATAAGATCTTCTATAACGATTACTCTTTTCCCAGCAAAGTCTGCTCCTTCAATTTGTCTTCCAGCTCCGTGATCTTTCTTTTCTCCTCTAATGTAACTCATAGGTTTGTTCATTTCAGCAGCTATAAATGCAGCCCAAGGGATTCCTGCTGTTGCAGTTCCTGCTACTACATCAAATTCTTTTTCAGAAAGTTTTTTAACAAAAGCATCTACAACAACTTTTCTTTCTGCTGGGTATCCTATCATTTTTCTATTGTCACAGTATATTGGACTTTTAATTCCTGATACAAATGTAAATGGTTCTTTTACGTTTAATCTAACTGCTCCTGTTCCTAATAGTGATTTTGCAATATCTTTCTCTCTACTCATAATATTTTACTTCCCTCCCGTGTATTCCATTAAAATTACCTTTATTATATACTATCTCTCCTCTTAGGATAGTTGTAAGCACTCTTCCACCTCTGTTACAATTTTCAAAAGGTGTCCAATTAGCTTTTGTTATAACCTTATCATCTTTTATTGGAGAGTTATCATTTATATCAACAATAACTAAGTCTCCATCATATCCAACTGCTATATCCCCTTTATTTTTTATTTTAAAGATTTTAGCTGGATTTTTACACATAACTTCTATCAATCTTTCAAAAGTTATTTTATTTTCCTTTACTCCATTTAACATCATTTCCAATGAGTTTTCTACACTTGGAACTCCATATGTTAATTTAGCAAGTTTCTCTTCTATTAAATGAGGAGCATGATCTGTTCCTATACTATCTAATGTTCCATCTGCTAATGCTTTCCATAGAGCTTCATTATCTGATTTCTCTTTTAATTCAGGCTTCATTCTTAAAAGCATTTTACTTCTCTCAGTGGCATTTACATCATCAACATTTAAGAATAGATGGTGTGGTGTTACCTCTCCAAAAACCTTTACTCCTTCAGCTTTTGCTTGTTTTAAAAGTTCAATCTCACTAGCTTTAGAAAGATGGCATAGATAAAGCTCTTTATCATATTTTTTACAAAATTCAATAGCTCTTTCTACCATTCCCTCTTCAGCATGAACAGAGATTATTTTTGATTCTCTAAAGATATTTTCAACAACTTTTTCATTTTCTATAAGCATATCTCCAGTTGACATATTTAAGAAAATTTTTGTTGAGGCTACTTTATCTAAAACTTTCTTTATCTCTTCACTATTATCTTTTTTGCTTCCACCAAAATGGAATCCATAATCCACATATGATCTTCCAACCATCATATCTTTCTTATCCATTAAAGCTTTCTCTGTAACTGTTACAGGAATAGTATTTGGCATATCTATAAAAGTAGTTACTCCACCTCTTGCACATGCCTTACTTCCACTTGTAAAGTCCTCTTTATGAGTAAGTCCAGGATCTCTCATATGTGTGTGAACATCTATTATTCCAGGAAGAACATAGTTAGATTGTGCATCAACTATCTCATGTCCATCCACTTGAATATTTTCATCTATTTTTGTAATAACTCCATCTTCTATAAGAATATCTCTTATAATCTCTTGATTATTCTCTACTACTAGTTTACAATTTTTAACTAGCATAATCCTGCCTCTTTCATTCCTTCTTCAATTTCTTGAGCTACTAATTTAGCTGCATTTGCAGGATCTTCATTTTTAGTTATAGGTCTTCCTACTACTAAGAAGTCACATCCATTCATTATAGCATCTTTTGGAGTCATTATTCTTTCTTGGTCATTTGTTGCTGACCATCTTGGTCTTACACCTGGACATACAGTTTTAAAGTTAGCTCCACAAGCTTCTTTTATTAATTTTGCTTCCCAAGGAGAACATACTACTCCATCAAGTCCAGCTTCTTTTCCTAATTTTGCCCAGTTTAAAGCTAAATCTGATAGTGATAATGTAGATTTAAATGTTTCTTCTACATCTGCTGCTGATAAACTTGTAAGTACAGTAACTCCGATTACTACGTTATTTGGATTTACTTTTTTAACTTCTTCAACCACTTTAGACATCATTTTTCTTCCACCACTAGCATGTACGTTAAACATAAATACATCTTGTTTAGCAGCAAAAACTGATGCCATTGCTGTTGTATTTGGAATATCGTGGAATTTTAAATCAAGGAATATTTTTTTACCTTTACTTCTTAAATATTCAATCATTTCCCCTTTTGAGTTAAGGAAAAGTTCTAGTCCAACTTTATAGAAAGTAGCTCCATCTCCAATTTTTTCTACTAACTCTTTTGCTGCTTCCATTGTAGGAAAATCTAAAGCGATTATCATTCTATCTTTTGCATTTATCATTACTCTTTCCTCCTAAATTTTCTATATTATTATCTATGTGCTATTCCTACTAGTTCACTAATATTTTCAATTCCATTTTCTTCACAATATTTTTGTAATCCTTCTGCTACTTCTACTGGCAACATTGGATTTGAAAAAATTCCTGTTCCTAGTGACACCATTGAAGCTCCTGCCATTATAAATTCAAGAGCATCTTCAACACTTGAGATTCCTCCCATTCCAATAATAGGAATATTTACTGCTTTATACACTTGATATACCATTCTTACTGCAACTGGTTTTACAGCTGGTCCAGAGAATCCTCCAAAAGTATTTCCTAAAAGAGGTTTTTTAGTTTTAAGATCTATTACCATTCCTAAAAGTGTGTTGATAAGTGATACTGCATCTGCTCCATTTTCTTCAACTATTTTTGCTATTCCAGCTATATCTGTTACATTTGGAGAAAGTTTTACTACTAAAGGTTTTGTAGTAACTTTTCTTACTTCTCTTGTAACTCTTGCAGCAACTTCTGGATTAGCTCCAAATGCCATTCCTCCATCTTTTACATTTGGACAAGAGATATTTAATTCAAGCACAGCTATCTCTTTTATCTTGTCAGCTCTTTTTGCTATCTCTACATATTCTTCAACTGTTTTTCCATTGATGTTAGCTATTATATTTGTTGTTATTCCAGCAGCTTTCATCTCTGGTAAAATATGGCTTTCAAAATATTCTATTCCTGGGTTTTCTAATCCTACACAGTTTAACATTCCTGCTGGAGTTTCAGCTATTCTTGTCCCATAGTTTCCATCTCTAGCTTCTAATGTTAATCCCTTTATTCCAATTCCTCCTAATATGTTAGGATCAAAGTAATCTCTATACTCAAGTCCAAATCCAAAGCACCCTGAAGATGTAACTATTGGATTTTTAAAATCTACTCCTAAAAATTTAGTTTGTAATCTATTCATCTTCTTCCTCCAAAATCCTCTAATTAATTACCACAACAAGTTTCTGTTTTTTCAACTGGATCTAAATCAACTATTGTTTCAGCTTTAAATACTGGTCCATCATGACATACTTTTTTCATTCCAACTTTAGTTTTAATTGAGCATCCTACACAAGCTTTTACTCCACATGCCATTCTTTCCTCTAGTGAAACTTCACACTCTGTATTGTATTTATCTGAAGTTTTTGCAACAGCTTCCATCATCTTATGAGGTCCACAAGTGAACACCATATCAAATTTTTTGTTTTGCATTAACTCTTCCATTTTAACTATAACATTTCCCTTTGTTCCAGCACTTCCATCATCAGTTGTTACATGTAATTCTACACCATCTAAATTGAAGTTTGAAAGAATCTCTACTGCTTCAGCATTTCTTCCTCCAGCTATAAAAGTAACTTTGTTATTTTTCTTTAGAACTTCTATTAATAGTTTCATTGGAGCCATTCCCATTCCTCCACCAACTACCATAAGTTCTTTCCCTTCCATATCAGTAGAGAATCCATGTCCTAAAGGTCCTTGAATATTTATTGTTTCCCCAGCTTTCATTTGAGCAAACTCTTTTGTTCCTCCACCTTTTACTTCATAGTAGAACTCTAACTCTTTTTTCTCTTTATCTGCATAGTGTAAGCTTATAGGTCTTCTTAATGTATATATTCTATTTTCACATTTTAACATGAAAAATTGTCCAGCTTTTGAAGCCTCTACAGCTTTTTCTGATTTCAATCTCATTAAATAATTTTGTCCTGCAATATGTTTATTTTCTAAAATTAAACAATCTTCTAAAAACATTTTTCCTCCTAGTGTTTTATATATAAAATTATTTTATCTCTTTTCCACAGTAATAGCAGAATTTTCCATATTCTTTAACTATTACTTTATTTCTTGTTATTTCAGAGTTTGTTACACATTTAGGGTTTGAACAAACTGATTTTTCATTTTCCACTACATTTTCTTCCTCTTTAGTAACAGCCTTTGATTCCTTTGCTCCTAAAGCTAAAGCATACATAGCTTGTCTTACTGGAACTCCATTAGCTGCTTGTTTAAAGTAAAGTGCATGTTTTGTATCATCTAAGTCAACATCTATCTCATCAACTCTTGGAAGTGGATGAAGTACTATCATATGATCTTGACATTTTCCTACTATTGTATCCTTTGAAATATTATAAACTCCTTTTACTTTTTCATAGTCATCAAGATTTTCAAATCTTTCCTTTTGAATTCTTGTCATATATAATACATCTATCTCTTTTAAAATTGGCTCATATTCTGAACAAAGATGATATTTCATTCCCTTTTCATCTAGTTCTTTTGTAATATATTCTGGAATTTGAATTAGATCTGGAGCTACAAAGTAAAACTCTCCATTGAACATTTCTAAAGCTTTAGTTAGTGAATGAACTGTTCTTCCATATTTCAAATCCCCAACAAAAGCGATTTTTACTCCTTCTATCTTTCCTATCTCTTGTCTTATTGTAAATAGATCTAATAGAGTTTGACTTGGATGCTCATTTGCTCCATCTCCAGCATTGATTACTGGATTTTTAGATATTTCAGCAGCGAATTTTGGTCCACCTTCAATATTATGTCTCATTACAATTACATCTGAATAAGCTTCTACCATTTTTACTGTATCTCTTAATGATTCACCTTTAGTTACAGAAGTTGCTCCTGGTGAATCAAATCCTAGTACTTTTCCACCTATTCTCATAGCTGCTGATGTAAATGAAAGTCTTGTTCTAGTTGATGGTTCAAAGAAAAGAGTTGCTGCTATTTTCTTGTCTATTAACTCTGGTTGAGGATTTTTAGAAAGCTCTTCTGCTAAATCTAATACTTCTAAAATCTCCTCTTTAGTCATATCTTTTATTCCTATAAAATCTTTCATAAAACTATCCTCCTAAAATTAAAATTTATAAAAAAAGGAATGAAACCATAAAAATTATGGCTTACATTCCTTTAAATTACAATTGAAAAAATTTTGAAAATTAGAAAAATAAAAGAAATAAGAGCTATAAGTAAGTATATCTAACTTTTGATTAAATATCTTCATTAATTCTTACCTCCTAACATCTTTCTATATCCTGATTATGTTATCATATTTTATAAAAAAATTCAAGATAAAAATTCAATTATTTTTTCAAAATATCCACAAGTTCTTTTTTATATTTATCTAGATTATTTACAAGATCTTCAACTTGCTCTTTAGATAGTTTTACAGTTTTATCAGTAGTAGGAACTACTTCAAATCCCTCTGGCATTTCTCCCTTTGTAACTGGGAACATATAGTTTTTAGCTGGTACTAAATCTTGGAACTCATCACTTAATACATATTCCATAAATAATTTCGCTCCATCTTTTATCTCTTTCTTATTAACAAGTGAAACCCCTTCTAAATACATAAAAGTTCCATCATCTAATAAGAAGCTATCAAATTTCTTTTGCTCCTCATCAGCAACAAAGAAAAGATTACTTGTAGCATAACCTATCATCATAGGAGCTTCCCCAGTTGTTAATTTAGCAAAAGCTTCACTCCATCCAGGCTCTACATTATATATAGATGGTTTTAAAGTTTTCCAAAACTCTTTCCAATTTTCTCCATAAAGAGCGATACTCCATAGTAATGCCTCTTCTCCAGTTGCTGAAGTCGATGGATTTTCAACTAAAAGTTTTTTATTTATCTTTCCTAAATCAGCTAAAGTTTTAGGTACATTTTCAATTTTTGTAGTATCATAGTTTATTGCTAACATTCCATAGTCAAATGGTGTTACATATCCCTCTTTATCCATTACAAGTTTTTCTGAATAGATATTTTTTATATTTTTAGGAATATAAGGAACTATTAAATTCTCTCTTTTAGCAATTTCTGTGTTTAAAGATGTAAATCCAACTACTATATCTGCCTTTGGATTTTTTCCTTCTAATTTCAATCTTGACACTAATCCATCAATTGAAACATATTTAATATCTACTCCTGTTTTTTCTTTAAATATTGGTGCAAAAGATTTTCCTATCCATTTATAAGAGCTTGGTCCATAAACTACAATCTCTTCACCAAAAATAACTGCTGAAATAACAAACATCAGTGATAATATAATTTTTTTCATTTACCTTCCTCCATTTGAAAGCAATAAAAAAAGCTGCCGAAAGACAACTCAAGAAGATTTTTCCTATGCTGGCATTATCCAATCAGGTCTGACGGTCGAAATAAATTTCCTCTCAGCTTTTCAGCTCCCGTAAAATATTTATCTAATTTTAATATACACTTATATTTATACTTTGTCAAATATCCTTTTTTATTTTTTAACTTTCTATTTTTTTCATTTTGAGTTATAATTTTACTATAATGATTAACTTAATTGGGAGGTTTACTATGAAAAAATTATTATGTATTATTTTTCTTGCTTTTTCAGTAAATGCTTTAGCTCTTGAGGGACATTTAAGACTTGGTGCAACTACATTAACAAACTCTTATAACCATGAAAGTGGAACTTTTGAAGATTATGCTCCTACTTTTGGTTTCGAATTAACTCAAGGATTTATAGTTGGAGATTTTGGTGCTGGTATAGCTTATAATGGTAAAGTTGGTGATTCTGAAATTTCAACTGTTCCTGTATACTTACTTGCTAGATTAAATCTTCTTCCTATATTTTTTGAACCATATATAGTTTTAAAAGGGGGATCTGTTTTAAGAACTGATGAAGATGTAAATGGTTCTTCCCCTGATGGAAAAGCATATATTGCTGGTGGTTTTGGTATTGAAACTGATCCATTCCAAGTGGAACTTCTATACTCACAAACTAAAGTTGATAGTGATAACAGAGGTTCAGACAAATTGAAACAACTTTCTTTAATCTTTGGTTATAAACTATTTTAAGGAGGACAAAAATTGTATCATACTGAAATATATATAAAACCATCAACAATAGAAGAGTTAAAAAAAAGTTTTTGGGACATAGAAAAATTTGAAGGTTTCTGCAAACAATGTAGAAATTATGGAAAAGTTTGGTCATGCCCACCATACGATTTTTCAATAGAAGAGTATATAGATAGATACAAATATATCTATATCGTTGGAGTAAAAATAGTTTTTGATGAGGATACACTTTCTTCTATTAATACTAAAGAAAAAATTTCAAATTATACTAATGATACTTTACATTTTATGAAAAATAAGATAATGAATGAGATATTAAATTTAGAAAAACTATATCCTAATTCAACCTCTCTTTCTGCTGGTGGTTGTAAGCTTTGTGAAGTTTGTTCTAAAGAAAGTAATTTAAAATGTTTACATCCTGATTTGATGAGATACTCTTTAGAATCACTTGGATTTGATGTAGGTGGTATCTCTAGTAAATTGCTTAATTTTGAACTAAAATGGGCAACCGAAACAAGATTACCTGATTATTTTTCTCTTATAGCAGGAATTATGACAAATGAAGAGATATCAGATTTAAAAGAGAATATTAACCTGTAAAATAAAAGTGCTGTGGAAACCCCACAGCCTTTTTGTTTTATTAAAAATATAATTTTTATTTACTCCAAGAGTTAATCATCTCTTTTACAGAACGATTCATCTCTTTCATAAAATCTGAAATAATCTTTCTTTTATACATATGTAATCCTTCATTGTGGCAACCAGGAAGGAAAACTGTTTTATCTTTTTCAGCTATCTCTATATCCATATTTTCAAACTCTTCATCTGTAACTTTTCTATATGAATTTTTATGAACAATCATATCTTTAGTAAAATATCTTCTTACCATTCTTCTATTTTTTTGTTGTTCAGTTGGATAACCTATACATAACATTGTTATTGGAATTGCATATTTAGGTAGATTAAACATCTCTCTATGAATTTCAAAATTTTCCATTATATCTCCAATATAACAACTTCCTAATCCCAATTCTTCAGCTGCTAAAACTCCTGTTTGAGCTGCTATAAGAGCATCATTTATAGCCAACATCATATCCCCTTCACCTGGAATATACTCTTCTAAATTGTGTTCTCTATTAAATTCCTCTGCTCCTGAAAATTTAACATAATCCATCCAACGTTGAAAATCTGCCAAGAAAAGTAGTACAAGAGGAGCTTTTCCTATCATAGCTTGATTATCACAAGTTTTTACTAATTTATCCTTTAACTTTTGATCTTCAACTTCAATTATTGAATACATCATCATATTTCCTGCTGTTGGAGCTTGAAATATTGCTGAATATAATTTCTCTTTTATCTCTTCAGGCACTTCCCTATCTTCATAAACACGTACAGATTTTCTATTCATTATATATTTTAAAATCTCTCTATCTTTCGATTCCATCTCTAGACATAACCCCCTTACTATAATAATGTTTTATTTCCTTCATTTCTGTTACTAAGTCAGCTTTATCTATTACACTTTGTGGAGCATATCTTCCTGTTAAAACTAATTCTACATCTTCAGGCTTATTTTCCATCAGATCTAAAATTTCTTCTTCACTTACCAAGCCAAAAAAGTTAGCTACACATATTTCATCTAAAATTACAACTTGATATTTTTTACTTTTAAAAATCTCTTTTACTCTTTCTACTCCTGCCTTTGCATGGTCTATATCACATTGTTGTACATGCTCTCTAGAGATAAGACAAGTGTCTGTTCCATACATCTCTACATCTATATTATCTAATTTCTGAAAAGTTTTAAGTTCATGATACTCTTGTCCCTTCATAAATTGTCCAATATAGACACTAAATCCATTTCCTAGAGCTCTAACTGCAAGTCCTAAAGCTGCTGTTGTTTTCCCCTTTCCATTTCCTGTATAAACTTGAATATATCCTCTCATCATTATCACACTCCCTTATAATTTAGTATACTATAATGTTTGACAAAATAAAAGAGAGAACTCATGGGTCTGGTATGAGTTCTCTCTCCTTTATTTTAATACACAGAGATTTTTGAAAATTTAAATATTTTTAGATTTTTTAGAGAATTTTTTATTAAACTATAAACTAATCTTTTTCGTTAGAATATTGAACTTTTTTAGCTTGCATATCTTCAGGTTTGTGATGAGATGCAAATTCTGCATGCTTTATATAAAGATTTTGGATTGCTGGATTTTGTCCTAATCCTTCTAATATAACTTTAGATACTGTAAATCCTTCTTTTTGAAGGTCTTTGTTCCAATCTTCAGCTATGTCATTATTTGCATGGTCTCCAGCAACAAACATAAATGGAACTAGAATTACATCTTTTACTCCATTAGCTTTTAATTTTTTAACTACATTGTCAAATGCTGGATATCCTTCTACTGTACCTACTGCATAAGTATTTAATCCTGCATCAGTAAGAACATAATCCATCATAGCATAAGCTGATCCACCAAAGTGGTGAGTTCCATGTCCTACAAGAACAACTCCTTGTCCTTCTTTTAATGGTCCAATTCTATCTGATAAAGCTTTTGCCACAGCTTCATAATCTTCATGATCTGTTAATAAAGGATTTCCTATTCTGATATCTTTGAAATCTTTTTCATAATTTTTTAATTCTTCAGCAAGGTTTGTAGACTCTACTCCATTCATAATGTGAGTTCCTTGAACTAGAAGATGAGTATATCCATCTGCTTTTAATTGATTGATAACTTCTGATGGATTTAATTTTTCAATTCCTCTTTCTTTTAATCTTCTCATTACAATTCTTGAAGTAAATGCTTCTTTTACATCTACACCTTTAAATTCTTTTTTAGCTTTGTTGTTAATAGCATCAATGCTTAATGCTCTAGCATCATCATAAGTAGTACCAAAGTGTACCATTAATACTGCTGCTTTGTCCCCTTTTTGCATTCCTTTAAAGAAATCGTTGTCCACATATCCTCCATCTGAGTGAGCCATAGCCACAGTTCCTGCTGCTACTAATAGAGCTCCTACTAAAAGTTTTCTCATTTTTCCCATAATTTTCTCCTCCTTCTTTCAGGGAAATAAAAAAATCCCCTTTGGTGCAGGAGATATAACTTTTAATTACGACATTAAAGTTAATATCTCTTGTCCTCGCAATGATATTACATAATACTTGTTCAAGGCAGGTCTCCTGACTTAGCTTCATTCTTAAAATACCCTTCCCAAAAGCTCAGTGGTTTGTATTTCTCGTCTGCATCACAGTGGCGGGACCGTGTAGGCTTTTACCTCTCTTCCCTTTTAATCTAAAGATTAGAACCTTAAATTCAATTATTCTGTTCAATATGAATATACTATGTTTTTTTTTAATTGTCAAGAGTTATAATAATTTTATTTTTTAACTATAATTTTATTGACAAAGGCAAAATTAAGTAATAGAATTATCGTAACAAAGTGTACCATATAAAATATTTTGAGTTTGACAAATATTAAAAGGGAATTGAGTGAAAATCTCAAACGGTCCGGCCGCTGTAAATCAGCAAATTATTTTCAATGCCATTGGTTTATCTGAGAAGGTGAAAATAGTGCTAGAGCTGTAAGTCAGAAGACCTGCTCAAAATATACTGCTCTATGGACTTCCGAAGAAAGTCATGGTGTTATAGATAAGTTTATCTAACCAGCATCTTTCTGTTATAAGTGCTGGTTTTTTTATTAAAACAAGGAGTTAACAATGATAAAAAAAATAAAAGTTATTTTATTGGTAATATTAAGTCTAATCTTGACTCAAAGTTTAATGGCAAAAGAAAATTTTACAATTGAGCAAAATGATGAAAAATTAGAACTTTCATATTTTCCTAAAAAAATTGTAACTGATTCTGCTATTATCTCAAGATTTTTAGCTGCTCTAGATATTGAATTGGTAGGAGTTCCTAGTTCTACTACTAAAATTCCAGAAAAATATAATGGAGTTCAAAGAATTGGAAGATCTGGAATGCCTGATTTAGAAATAGTAAAATCTTTAAAAACGGATTTAGTAGTTTCTACCCTATATTCTAAACCAGCTTTAAAACCAAAGTATGATAATCTAAATATCCCTAGTTTCTATCTAAAAGTAGATACTTATGATGAATCTATGGAAGCTATTGATATTCTTGGAAAGGCTTTTCATAAAGAGGAAAAGGCAGATGCTATTTTAAAGGATATTAAAAATAGAGAAAATATTTTAAATGAAAAATTAAAAGGTAAAGAACCTAAAAAAATTGCTATTATCTATGGAAATGGTGAAAGTTTCTTTATGACTGGAAAAAACCATTTTTTACAGGGGTTAATGGATAAAATTAACTGTGAAAATATTGTTACTTCTATTGATAATAGTGCATTACTAAAAAAATCTGTTCCTTTTAGTATGGAACAACTTATAAAAGCTAATCCAGATGTAATTTTAAGATTGCCTACAAGTCAAACTAAGAATGGAGAAAGCTTTGAAGAAATTTTTAATGCCAATCCAATATGGAAACTTACAAAAGCATATAAAAATAAAAAAATACTTGATATAGACCCTACTCTTTTTAGAATGAGTGCTGGTGTCAATTCCATAGATGCATTGGAGGAACTATATAGATATGTTTATGAATAATGATAAACAGAGAAAAAAAATATTTCTGATATTATTTACATTTATTTTATTATGGTTTTCTGTAATTTTCTCTGTAAGATTTGGTAGTGTAAATTACTCTACTAGTGAGATTTTTAAAGGAATCTTTGTTAAAAATTATGATGATGAAATATTGAAAGCCATTCTTTGGGATATAAGAATACCTCGGATTTTAATAGCTGTTATGGTAGGTTGCAACCTATCTCTAGCAGGTGTCTTACTTCAGGCAGTAATGAAAAATCCACTTGCTGATCCGGGGCTAACAGGGGTTTCTTCTGGAGCAAGTGTAACTGCTCTAATTGTTATGATACTCTTTCCTAAAACTATATTCTTTATGAATTTTTCAGCTTTCATAGGTGGAGCAATAGCTTGTGCTATTGTGTTTACTCTAGCTTGGAAAAAAGGGTTAAAACCTATTAGAGTTATTCTTTCTGGAGTAGCTATCAACGCTATCTTAGGAAGTATTACTGGACTTATGTTTATTCTATTTAGTGATGAAATTCAAGGGGTTTTATCTTGGTTAAATGGAAGTTTAAATGGTAAAAACTGGAGACATGTTATTGGACTTTTCCCTTATACAATTTTTGGATTAATAGCTTGTCTAACTTTAATTAGAGATGCCAATATTCTTCAATTAGGAGATAACTTTGCTATTAACTTAGGTATTGATATTCCTAAAAAAAGATTAAAACTTTGTGCTTTTGCTTGTTTTCTTACAGGAATATCTGTTGCGAATGTAGGTTTAATAGGCTTTGTTGGATTGATTGTTCCACATATTGCCAGATTAATAATTGGATCTGATCACACATACTTAATACCTTTTGCTGCTACTATGGGAGCTATTGTTTTAGTTATAGCTGATACTCTTTCAAGAACTCTGTTCTCACCAATAGAGATTCCAGCAGGTATAGTTATGGCTGTAATTGGTGTTCCATTCTTCCTATACCTACTTAGAAAGGTAGGTGACTAATATGGAGATTTTAAAAGGGCAAAATATCCAATTAGCTTATGATGAAAAAATAGTAATTGATGAGATTGATTTTTCCATAAACAAAGGGGAAGTAGTTTCGATTATAGGTACTAATGGTTGTGGAAAATCCACACTTCTTAAAGCTATTGCAAGGGTTTTAAACTGTAAAAAAGGTGAAATTTACCTTGAAAATAGTAAAATTCAAGATATAAAGAACAAGGATTTTGCTAAAAAATTAGCTTTTGTTTCTCAAAACAATGAGATTCCAGAGGATATAACAGTTTATGATTTTATTATGTATGGACGTATCCCTCATAAAAAATGGTATGAGATCTATAATGAAGAGGATAGAAACATTGTAGAGTGGGCTATTAAAATTTGTCATCTTGAAAAATTTAGAGAGAGAAAGGTTATGAGCCTTTCTGGTGGAGAGAGACAAAAAGTATGGATATCTATGGTGTTAGCCCAAAAAACAGAGATACTACTTTTAGATGAGCCTACTACATATTTAGATATATGTCACCAATTTGAGATTATGGAATTAGTAAAAATGTTAAATAGAGAATTAGGAATCACTATTATTATGGTGTTGCACGATATCAATCAAGCTGCTCAATATAGTGATAAGATAATTGTTTTGAAAAATGGAAAGAAATTCAAAGAGGGAAAACCTATGGAAATGTTAAATCCACAACTTATCAAAGATGTTTATAGAGTGGATTCAGTTATGGAGATTGAAAACAATATTCCATACTTTAAATTAAAAGGAATTATAAATAATTAATCAGATGCTTATGCATAAAAAGGAAGCAGGTGAAAATCCTGCACAGCCCCCGCTACTGTAAGGTGGACGAAACCTAAATACCACTGGATTTTTTTCTGGGAAGGTTGGAAGTAGAGTGAAACCAAGTCAGGAGACTTATCTGATAATAATATAAAACTATCTTTTGAACTTACTGATAAAGATAACTAGGGGGCTTTTTTAGTTATTTTTATCAGTTTTTATTTTGAAATTTAATACTTAGGAGGAAAAATGTTTAATTATTTTATTGAAGGTGGAAGTATGATGTGGCTACTAGCTATTTTATCAATAGCTGGTTTGGGGACTATTTTAGAAAGAACAGCTTATTTTTTAAGAAATGAACAAGGAATTACAAAGGAGTTTAAAAGTGAAATTGTAGATCTTGTTAGAGAGGGAAAAGAAGACAAAGCTATTGAGCTTTGCAATAAAACAAATAATTCTGTTTCAAGAACTGTAAAAAGTATATTATTAGCATATAAAAACGAAAATGATCTATATGAAAGTAAAGAGAAACTTATGAAAGAAAAAGCTCTAGAGCAAATTGAAAATCTGGAGAGAAGATTATCTATACTTGGAATTGTTTCGTATATCTCACCTATGGCAGGTTTATTAGGAACAGTTCTTGGAATGATAAAATCATTTAAAGCTATTGCTCTTCAAGGAGCTGGAGATCCTAATGTTGTAGCTAACGGAATCTCTGAGGCTCTTATAACTACAGCAGCTGGGCTACTTATTGCAATCCCTGCAATTATTGCTTATAACACATTTAATAGAAAAGTTGATAAAATTATGCTTGAAATAGAAAAAACTTCAACTGCTTTAATTAATATTAAAGATTCAGGAAAGAGGTAAGATTTTATGAGAGAGTTTAGAAGAGGAAAAAATATTATCAATCCTGATATGACTCCTTTAATTGACGTAGTCTTTCAGCTTTTGATATTTTTTATGTTAGTAACAACATTTAGTCAATATACAAAATTTGATATGAATCTTCCAAAATCATCTGTAGAGCAGATTGATAGTTTAGAAGAGGGAGTGGAATTAGTTATTGATAGAGAGGGAAAATTCTTCTTTAAAAATGGAGATAACTCTATTGAAATTCCAGATGACAGATTTGAAATTATGTTAAAAGATCTTATGAATGGACGTCAAGAGCAGACACTTATTGTTAGTGCTGATAAAGACTTAAAATATCAAATTGTCATTGAAACTATGGGTAAATTAAAAAATATAGGTATTGAAAAAATTGAAATAAATAGCATAAAGTAGGTGAGATAATGAAATTTTATATTTTTTCTTTTCTCTGCCACTTGTTATTGCTGTTTATCTTCTATAAAGCTCCTATAAAAGAGATAAAAATGGACAGTAAAAATGTAGTTGTGTATCTAACTGATAAGAAAAATGATATACCAGCTCCTGCCCCTGCTCCAATTCAATCTTTTAATAGAGAGCCTGTACAAGAGATAAAAAAAGTTGAAGAAAAGAAAATTGAAAAAAAAGAGATTAAAAAACCAGAAAAAAAGATAGTTAAAAAGAAAATTAAAAAAGCTGTGCCTAAGCCTATTGAAAAACCTAGAGAGGTAGAAGAAGTTGAAAAGGAAACTTCAGCTAATACTAATACTGCCACTTATAATCCTCTAGCTGGTTTAGTTAAAGATGGAACTGGTACATATATTGGAGATCAAAGAGGTGGACAGGGAATAGGTTATCAGATAAAAAGAGAGGTTGAACCTCAATATCCTATCATGGCAAAAAAGGCTAACTTTACCAAAGAGGTAGTTATTAAAACTAAATTTTTAGTGGGACTTAATGGAAAGGTTGAGGAAGTTATCTTCTTAGACAACTTCACATCATATGGATTTAGGAAAGAGGTTGAAAAAGCTCTTAAACAGTGGGAGTTTGCTCCTATTATATACCAAGGGCACAATATAAAAATGTATTTTTATAAAGATTTTAGATTTAACGTTAAATAATTAAATATTAAATAATTAATAGTTAGTTAAAAACAGTCTTACTGTTTTATATAAAAAATAATGAGGAGTGATACAGATGAAAGTAAATTATGAACCTACACACTCAGTTATACCTACACTACTAATTAATAAAGTTAAAGAAATTGCTAGTAGTTACAATATCCCTTGTAAAGTGGAAGAGGTAGAAATTTTTACTGTGATGGATACAGTAAACCTTTATTTTTTTAAAGATAAAAATGCTGTTTTCAAACTATCCATTGATTGTATCAACAGTGGAGAAGAATATTTAAAAAAATATATTGATGGTATTAATACAGCTTTTGAAAAAACTATAGCAGATTTTGGAGCTATTTCAAAGGTGGATATAGTAAAAGGAACTAACTCTTAATTAAAATTTCTTAGATATAAAAGAACTTCTATTAATATGGGAGTTCTTTTATTTTTAAGTTGAAATAAAAACATTTAATTTGAATTAAAGATATATTATTTTATATAATTACATTTTCTTTCTTTGACTTTCTGTTGTAAAAGTGATAGAATACAACGTAGAAAATAATATATTTAGGTGCTTATAAGAGCTTAATAGAGGAAGAGGAGTGAAAATCTCCCACAGTTAAAACTGCTGTAAGGTGGACGAAATCACAAGAATGTCACTGGGAAACTGGGAAGGCGTGAGAGTAGAGTGAAACCAAGTCAGAAGACTTACCAAATCGTAAAATATAAGATATTTCATATATTTTTTTATTTTGTTTGATTAACAGTAAGTAGAAACTCTATTTGCTGTTTTTTTATTGCTCCTAAATATAAAAAATTTGGAGGGAAAATGTATAAAAAAATTGGAATTTTAGCTTTAATTATTAGTTCAAGTTTATTTGCAGAAGAAACAACAAAAGAAAAAGATTATGGAGTAAGACTTAATGAATCAACTATCACATCAGATAGATATGAAACTCCAGTAATTGAAACTGCTAAAAATATTACTGTTATTTCAAGTGAAGAAATTGAAAAAAGAGGTTATCAAAATGTTGAAGAAGCACTTGTTAGTGTACCTGGTATTATGTTTGATTCTTTTAATGGTTCAATTTCTATGAGAGGACAAATGCCTTTAGCTGGAAAAAATAATATAATGGTTTTAGTCAATGGAATTCCTCAAAATGGTTTGGATAATAGAGACTATGATCTAGATTTTATTCCTATAGAACAAATAGAAAAAATTGAAGTTTTACCTGCTGGTGGGGCTATTATGTATGGAGGAAATGCCACTGCTGGAGTTGTTAATATTATAACTAAAGAAGCTCAAAATAAAAAATATTGGGGAAATGCTGGATTAACTATAGGTTCTTTCAACGAAAGAAAATATAAATTAAATTATGGAACTAATATTAATGACAAACTATCTCTTGAAGGACAATATATTAATACTGATAAAGATGGATATAGAAAGGGTGAATTTAGAGATTCAGAATATGCTGAAATTACTACAAACTACAAATTAAATGAAGGAAATATAGGATTAAAATATATTCGTAACGAAAGAAAAAGTAACTGGGGTGGAAGTCTAAATAAAAAACAAATGGAAGCTGATAGAAAATACAATAGTAATCCTAAAAATTACAATAAAAATATTGAAGATAAATATATTTTAACTTTTAATAAAAATCTTACTGAAAATTTTTCTATGTTATTTAATACTGAATATAAAGAAAGAGAGTATAGACCTATAAAAAACACTGCAAAATCTGGTTTTCAAGATAGAGTAAGTGCTCCAAAAGATACAAAACAATGGTATACAAATACTCAATTTAAATATGTATATTATCCTGATAGCTATATTACTTTAGGAGGAGATTATTCTGTTGCTGAGGTAAAAGAAAAATCATTTGATTCTAATACACAATATACAAAATTAAAAAGTTTTTCTAAAGCAGATTATAGTCTATATGCTGGATATATTATGAATAAATTTACATATAATGATTTTATATTTACTCAAGGATTTAGATTAGAAAAAAGTGAATTTGATGAAGATAATACAACTGTATCTACATCAAAAACAGTTAATACAAAAAATTCTAGCAATGATAAAAGTTATGACTTTGCTATTAACTATTTATTAAATGATACTACTTCTATGTATGTAAGTTTTAATAGAACTTCAAGAGCTCCAAGTATAGGGGAGTATTCAAGATGGAATGAAACTGTCAGTGGAGATCCTCAATCACAAACTACTACAACTTATGAAGCTGGACTAAAATCAATCTTTGACAATATTTATTTATCAGGAGCTGTTTATTTTGTTAAAGGAAAAAGTGAAATTGTATATGACCCTGATAGAGATAAAAATGATGGTTCATACTATAATATTGAAGGTGAAACAAAAAGAAAAGGAATTGAATTAGCTTCAGAACAATATTTTGATAAATTAACTTTAAGAGAAAGTTTAACATATATAGATCATGAAATTACTTCTGGAAAATATAAAGGAAGTGAAATTCCTGGTGTAAGTAATTTTATAGGAAATATTGGTTTCACTTATACTCCTGTTGAAAGTCTAGATTTAAATCTTGATACTAGATTTGTTGGAAAAGCTGTTCCTTCAAGAGACTTCTATAATAAAGCTGAAAAAACTCCTAGCTATGCAAAAACAGATGTATCTGTAAGATATAATTTTGAAAATGGCTTAACTCTTTCTGGTGGAATAAAAAATATATTTGATAAAAAATATTGTGATTATATTTATTTAAGTGGTTCAAATTTAGCTTATTTCCCATCACCTGAGAGAACTTATTATGTAAGTGCAGAATATAAATTCTAATAATAGGAGCTATTATGAATAAACTAAATAAATTTATTATATTATCAAGTTTATTATTACTTTTTGCCTCAAACTCATATAGTTATAGAGTAAAAGAAAGTCCTACATCTAGATTTAAAATAGAGGATTTTAAAGAGGAAATTAAAAAAACTAACTTCAACTTTGACTCTTTTGGAAAAGTTAAAGAGTATGGTATTTTAGGATATTATAACTTCTATCCACTTATAAAAGATAATAAGATATGTGCCTATGCTTGTTTAACTCATTTAAAAGTTTATGATAGACACGAACCTTTTATTGTTATCATTTCACTAGATGGAAAGATTATTGATTACTCCATTCCAGAGGCTAGAAATAAACATAAAGTATTAAATAGTAATGATGTAAAAATTAAACTAATTGGAAAAGATAAAACCAATGCACATTTAGATGCTATTGCTGGTTCAACATATCATGTTCCTGCTATTAATGCTGAACTAACAAATATTTTAAATATATTTGATTATAGAAAAGATATTATTAGAAAAGATGAAATATAATACAAAAACAAGGGTAACTACTCAGCTATGTAGTTTACAAAAAATTAAAAATCAGCTAAAAATTAGGAGAATTTGCTTAG
>JADYUE010000015.1 GCA_021531615.1 Fusobacterium varium
CAATTGCTAAACAAAAAGATCTACTTTCTGCTTATGAATACTATATAACTAATAATCCAGTTGTATAGAAAAAGGGGGAATGGGGGTAACCAATGGGGCTGGTTATCCCTTTTTATTTCTCCTACAAACCCCGTAGGGTGTGAGGTCAGAAATAGACTATTTGTATTTTCTTACTAACAAAATAACAATGATAAGAAGTAATCCAATTAAGAGAATTACCCCTCCATCAAGGTAAATTGTTAGATGCTGAACTGTTACAGTCATCTCTGTACCTCCTTGAATATTTGTTTTCTACCTTGCTTAAGGGCAGAATAAAAGCCGTAAACGAATTTACGGCTAATATTCTAAGCTTAATTAACAAATATTCAAGTTCCCCATACGGGTTGGTACTTTAATTATAGCAACTATATATCAAAAAGTCAATTTACATAAAATAAATTCACTAAAATTAAATTTTTATGGAATCTCCACACAAACCCCGTAGGGTGTGAGGTCAGAAATAGACTATTTGTATTTTCTTACTAACAAAATAACAATGATAAGAAGTAATCCAATTAAGAGAATTACCCCTCCATCAAAGTAAATTGTTAGATGCTGAACTGTTACAGTCATCTCTGTACCTCCTTATAAAGTTTTGATGTCTACCTTGTTCAAGGGCAGAATAAAAGCCCCCAAAATTGAGGGCTGATATTCTGAACTTGATTCATCAAAACTTATAAGTTTACCCATACGGGTTGGTACTTTAATTATAGCAACTATATATCAAAAAGTCAATTTACATAAAATAAATTCACTAAAATTAAATTTTTATGGAATCTCCACACAAACCCCGTAGGGTGTGAGGTCAGAAATTGACTATCTGTACTTTCTTACTAACAAAATAACAATGAGAAAAAGTAATCCAATTAAGAGAACTACCCCTCCATCAAGGTAAATTGTTAGATGTTGAACTGTTACAGTCATCTCTGTACCTCCTTATGATTAATAGATTCTACTGTCTACAAGTGCGTTACTCCTTGTAAACATGAAATAAGCTTCCACCGAAGTGAAAGCCTATCTCATAACGCATTTTTTTATCTATTAACCATAAGTTTCCCCATACGGGTTGGTACTTTAATTATAACAACTCTATCTCAAAAAGTCAAATTGCAGAAAGTAAAATCAATAAAATAAAGTTTTAATGAAAGGTTTAAATTTTTTTATTAATTTGTTCCCATCTTATAAAGTTCCTCTTTCATAAAGTGAACCTTTCTTTCAGGCAACAATATTGTCAACACATCTCCAGCCTCAATTACTGTGTTACCCTTAGGTATAAACTCATGCTCACTTCTCATAATTGCCACAACTAGTACATCTTCTGCCCACTTAACATCTGAAATCTTCTTACCATCAAGTTCAGACTCACCAGATACAGGGATAGAGATAATTGTTTTCTTGCTCTCCTCAACCTTGTTAACCTCAACATCTTTAGCCATTCTCTCATAAAGAATTTCATAGATTGGCTCAAGCCCTAAAAGATCAGTTATATAGTAAGCTATTACAGAAACAAGTACCAAAGCTAAAAGATGATCAAAGTTTCCAGTCATCTCAAGTATTAGCACAGCCCCAGTTATAGGAGCTCTTACAACTGCCACAAAATATCCAGCCATTCCAAGTACCATATAGTGAGGTATAAACTCTCTACCAACACCTAACAGATCAACTAATACCATTCCATAGATCTTTCCAAGAATTGCCCCAAGTACAAGCATAGGCAAGAAAATTCCCCCAGCAAAACCAGTTGCATAAGATATAGCAGTAAATAGAAGTTTAATAATAAATATCACTATTAAAAGTTGAATTGTTCTATTTCCTCCAGCCATCTCCTCAACAAGCTCATGCCCTCCACCTGTTACCTCTGGCAAGAACATACAGAATAGGAATGAAGTTGTCATTACAAATGAAACTTTTGCCCATCTTGGAAGTTTAGCCCCTTTGTAAATATCTTGCACTTTGATAAGTGTCATTGTGAAAAGTTTTCCAAAGAAAGCTATTAAAATTCCAAATAGCACAAACAATATAACTTGAAGATATGGACTAATTGACTTAGGATAACCGATAGACAGATCAAAGGCAGTTTGCATGCCAAACATTCTTCTACCAACAAAGTCTGAGGCTATACTAGCCATAAAAGTACAGATTAAAAGTTTTGAAGATATAAATTTGTGCAACTCCTCAAGAGCAAACATAACCCCTGCCAGAGGAGCTCCAAAAGCCCCAGCAAGCCCTGCACTAGCTCCACTTGTAACTAAGTACTTCTTCTCCACAGAATTCCTATTAAAGAGTTTTGTAGCCCCATAGCCTATATATGATCCCAGTTGCACAGATGGTCCCTCTCTCCCTAGAGAAAGTCCACAACCAATTCCCAATAATCCACCAACAAATTTGGCTATAAGTTCCCAAAACCATTTTCCATAATCTAGCTGTCTTAATATTATTCCCTTAACTTGTGGTATTCCACTTCCTGAAGTTTTAGGAAACTTTCTAGCAATAAAATCAACAATTAATCCTATTGCTATAAAAACAGCCCATACTCCTATTAAAACCATAGGATGATCCAACTCATCTCTTCCGAAAAGAGTCATTCTCAGATGGTTTGCCCAATTTAGCCCCCATCTGTACACAGAAACTGTAAACCCTGTCAAAGCCCCTACTATTAAACAAAGTAGATAGAGTTTTCCACTTCCTTTTTGCAGCATCTTTAAATTATCCTCTGCTGTTTTTTCAGAATTCATCTTGATTCCTCCATAATTAATAATGTACTTTGTTATTTTATCCCTTTTTTTAAAGTAATACAAGTGTTTTTAGAAAATTAAAAACATATTTCTTAAATCTTTCTCTTCAAACAATCTTCTAGCAACTTTTTTAAACTCATCTCTATCCCCATTTATATAAAATTCTATTCTTCCCTTTTTATTTCCCTCTTTTAATAGATCTTTTTGCCCCAAAATTCTAAATAGCTCTATTACACTTTCAACTGATGAATCTACAATCTTTTTATTAAAAAACTTCTTAATATCATTTAATATAAATGGATAGTGAGTTCCACCTAAAATTAATGTATCTGCATCTTTTGGAATCTCATCTAAATACCCCTTTAAAATCTCCAATCTATTTTCATAGTTCTCCCAACCTTTTTCCAACATTGTACACAGAGTTTTACAAGGGATTTGATAGACCTCTGCCTCTGGACAAGATTTTTTAATGCTCTCTTTATATATATTGGAATTTATTGTAAAATCTGATCCCATAACTGCTATCTTTTTATTTTCACTTTCTAAAATAGCTGCCTTTACTCCTCCATCTATCATCCCAATAATTGGCACACTGTATCTCTCTCTTAGAAACTCCAAAGAGGCAGCAGAAAATATACTACAAGCTATAACTACCCCTTTACAATTATTTTTTAAAAGAAACTCCATTATATTTACACTAAACTCTTGTATATCTTTTCTACTTTTTTCACTATATGGATTATTTTTCCAATCTCCATAATAGATTATATTCTCCCTAGGCAATAACTCTCTTATTTTTTGCAAAATCGTCAGCCCACCTATTCCAGAATCGAAAATACCTATTGAAGAATCTCTATTCATCTTTCAACCCCTCCCATAATGTTTTAATATTATTTTATTTGTAATACAAAATATTTGTTGACAAATTAAATATAAAATGTTACTATAAGTTAATCCTTTCCTTTATGGTGAAATCTGTTTTTAATTAACTATTCGTATAAAAAAGAGATGAGCAAAGTTGTTGAGCTTATCTCTTTTTTATATTCTATAATCTAAGCTATTTTGCTATCTTTAATCAATTTGAAAATTAATATTTTTTCTATAATTAACAAAAAATTTTTTATACAATTTTAGATAATTTTAATATCATATTAAAATATCTTTAAAAAAATATATTTTGTTTAACAAAATATTTGTTGAAATTAAATAGAAATATGCTATAATAAAGTTGTCATAAGACATTTCCTTGAATTACATTTAATTTCTACTAAAAAAGCTCTCACTCTCAAGGGGGCTTTTTTAGTTTTCAGGACAATTTATATATGATTTTATTGTATAATAACAATTATAACTTGTCAAACTTATGGGTATATTTGCTAATAAAAAATGGGCAATCTATCACACTATAAAAATAGCTAACTTCTTACCCATTAATTAAATTTATCTTTCTATCTTTTCTATTAACTCATCAATAGTGTTTGATTGGTTAGGATATCTCATAGCTGGTCTATCTAAAAATATAACCTCTATCCCCTTTCTATCACAGGCATCAATCTTTTCCCTCTCTCCACCTGTGTTTCCAGCCCTTTTAGTTACAAAGTATTTAGCATTGATCTGCTCAATCATAGCCTCGTTCATACTTTGAGTAAAAGGTCCTTGCATAGCTATTATATTTTTTGGCAATATCCCAAACTCTTCACATCTCTTTACCATATCCCATTTAGGAAGTATTCTAAAATAGTACTTCTCTAAATTTTCACTATCTTTAAATCTCTCAATATTGTTACTACCTAAAGTTACTAAAATATTTCCTTCCAAAGTTTCACAATATTTGATTAGCTCATCAATACTATAAAATTCAGAGTATTTTTTAGGATTGATCTTTATCTCTTCCCTCTCAAATCTATAATATTTAAGAGATAATTTTTCTGCTACTTCAATAGCATTAGATGAAACTTCCACAGCATAAGGATGGCTTATATCAACTATTGTTGTTACCCTATTTTCCAGTGCAAAGCTCTCCATTTCATCTTTTGTCAATTTTCTACAAACCACTTTAACAGGTAGTCCCTCTAAAAGTTTTCCCCCATATTCTGTGGCAGTAGTCACTATTATATCTTTATCATCAGAGGCAAATTTCTCTAGAAACTCTCTAGAATCCTTTGTTCCCCCAATAACCCATATCATAACTTATATCCTCTAGGTGTTATCATTCTATTATCTTTTACATAAGATTTTGAGTTTCCAATAATAACCACTGTAAACATATCTATTTCATGTTCTAAGAAATGTTCAAGATCAGTTAAAGTATAGTTTTGATCCTCTCTTCCAACATGTCTTAAAAGAGCAACTGGAGTAGTAGGAGCTTTATGTCTTAACATAATCTCTCTAGCCTCAACTATTTGAGTTGTTCTTCCATTACTTTTTGGGTTGTATAGAGAGATTACAAAATCCCCTTCACTAGCCTTGTCTATTCTCTTTGTAATAACATCCCAGTCAGTTAAAAGATCACTTAAACTGATAACAGCTTGGTCGTGCATAATAGGTGCTCCAACAAGTGCAGCTCCTGCAACTGATGCAGTTATTCCAGGGATTACTTCAACATCTATTCCACTGTCAGCAGCCACTTCAATCATAATTCCTGCCATTCCGTAGATTCCAGCATCTCCACTACTGATAAGAGCAACTGTTTTTCCCTCTTTAGCTAATTCTAGCACTTTTTCACATCTGTCTATCTCTTTTTTCATTCCAGATACATAGAACTCTTTATCTTTAAACTCATCTTTTACTAGATCAACATAAGTAGTGTATCCAGCTATAATATCTACATTTTTTAGAGTTTTATAAGCTCTTACACTTATATCTTCCATGTTCCCTGGTCCAATTCCTACAACATATATTTTACCTTTATTCATAAATTTTCTCCTCATAAATTGATATTGTCATTCCATCATAGATATATTTCTTTTCTAAAAATTTTCCATTTCCACTTGATGCCAATAATGCACAAGGTTCAGAAACACAAGTTACCCCTATCTGTTTTTTAACAAATTGAGAGCCTTCAAATTGATTTTCTACCTTTTTTATATCCTCTCTTGAGATTATTATCAGATCTTTTCCAAGAGTTTTAGCTGCATCTATAAGCCCAACTTCATCAGCTTTTACATCAACAGTGGCTATTTTTTTTATACTTTTCATAGAAAGATTATGCTTTTTCATAGCCATTTCTATTCCAGTTAAAATATGCTCCTCACTTGTTCCTCTCTTGCATCCTATACCTAAAACAAGATTTTTAGGGTAGATTCTTACACTTTCAATATTTTCTCTATTGGAAACTATTATAACCCCTTCAATATCTCCCTTTTTATCAAAGTCAACATTTTTAGGTAGCTTTATATCCACTCCTTTCCCATCAACTATCAATGAAGTTACATTTTTAGCCTTTTCTAAAGACTCTAACTCTCCATTGAGTTTTTGAGAAAGTGTATCAACAGCTATCTTTCCAGTTACATCTGAACTTGTAGTGATAATTGGTAAAAGATTTAACTTCTCACCTATTATCTCTGCCAACTCATTTGCACCACCAAGGTGTCCAGAAAGTAGAGAAATCACAAAATGAGCCCCTTCATCAATAACTACAACTGCTGGATCTACATCTTTACTCTTTATTAAAGTAGATATTTTTCTAACAACTATACCAGTTGCCATTATAAAAATATGCCCATCATAGTTATTAAACTCTTTTTCAAGGGTTTCTGTGAAATTTTCCATTTGAATTGTATCTTCAATATTGAATTTTTTCAAAGTATATATTTGAGCTTTAAGAGTGTCACCATAAAGCTTTGCCAATCTTCCAGCTCCCCTAGTAACACTCCAAATTGCAAGTTTCATCTTACTCTATTCCCTTTCTAAATTCGTGTGTGAAAGTTTTATCATAAAGTTTAGATTTTTCATACTCATTACCTAAGAAATCTCCAACTAAAATTTGAGCTGTTTTAGAGATTCCAGCCTCTTTTACTTTTTCCTCTATTGTTTCCAATGTTCCAATAACTATCTTTTGATCTTCCCAAGTAGCTCTTTGAACAACAGCTATTGGAGTTGTCATAGGGTATGAAGTAGCAAGTCTTTTTACTACATCTCCAATCATATGAACTGAAAGGAATATAGCCATTGATGCTCTATGAGTAGCAAGACTTTCAAGTGATTCCTTTTCAGGTACAGGAGTTCTTCCCTCTAATCTAGTACAGATAACTGTTTGAGAAACTGATGGAAGAGTAAATTCCTTTTTAACTGCTGCTGCTGAGGCTAAGAATGAGCTTACCCCTGGAATAACTTCATATTCTATTCCATGCTCGTCTAAAACGTCCATTTGCTCTCTATGAGCACCGAAAATAGCTGGATCTCCAGTATGAACTCTAGCAACTTTTTTCCCTGCTTTTATCCCTTTAATTGTAACATCCATAACCTCTTCTAAAGTCATAGATGCTGAGTTATATACCTCTGCTCCCTCTTTGTGACACTCTATTACTTGTCTAGGTACAAGTGATCCTGCATATATGATAATATCTGCCTCTTTAACTATTCTTTGCCCTTTAATTGTGATTAATTCTGGGTCTCCAGGTCCAGCTCCTATGAAATAAACTTTTTCCATTGTTCAATTCCTCCTTTTTTTAGTAACATTGTTGAAAAATAGTGAATATCTTCTTTTTCTAGAGGAGAGATATCGAAATAAACCTCTTGATTTTCCTTCCCACAATTTGAAACAAGGATAATATTATCCATATTTCCAGTTTTAATAAGAGCCTCTTTTAATCTATCAAAGTTTCTACTAACCTTCATAAATACAAGGTTATCACTTTCATTGATCTCTTTTTCAATATCAGTTGTTTCACTTAATCCGATTATCTTTAATGATTCATTTCCCATAACTATTGGTAGATTAAATCTTGATGAGATATCAGCAAATGATGAGATTCCAGGCACTGTTTCAACTTCATATTTTCCATCTAAATGCTCAAGAATATATACATATGTACTATAAGTCATTGTATCTCCAATTGTTAGGAACCCTACATTTTTACCTTCATCTAGGTATTTCTCAACTAATCTTGCATTAGCTTTTCTTCCCTCTACTCTATCTAAAGGATTTTTTAGCATAGGAAATTCCATAAATACAAGTTCAACATCATCTTTAAGATACTCTTTAGCTATTGAATAAGCTGTACTTCCAATATCCTTTCTTGCCTCTGGTAAAACTACCACATCTAATTTTTTTAAAGTTTTAATCGCTTTTAAAGTGATTTGGTCTGGATCCCCTACTCCAACACCTATTCCATAAAATTTATTCGCCATTTAAATTTTTTCCTCCTTAACAACTGTTATTATATATATTGGGTTTTCTCCATACATCATTGTATATGGTCCAACTTTTTTGCCTCTACCTACCATTAAGTTTACAACTTCAATATTTTTAAAACCAAACTCTTTCAATATTTCCATTGAACTACTCAATGTTTCCAATGTGATAGCATTTATCACCAATCTACTATTTTTCTTTGAATATTGCATAAAATGAGCCACTATCTCTCTCATTCCACCTGTTGAGCCACCAATAAACATTCTGTCATAGTTTATCTCTGGAATATTTTCAGGAGCTCTTCCATGAATTAAAAAGTAATTATCTAGGTTAAACTTCTTAACATTCTCTCTAATTACCTCTAGCCCCTTCTCCTCTTTCTCTATTCCAATAACCTTACCATTTTTTATATATGTAGCAGCCTCTATTCCAATAGTTCCAGTTCCAGCTCCTACATCTATCAAAACAGAGTCATCTTCCAATTGAAGTTTAGCTATTGATACAGCTCTCACCTCTTGTTTAGTCATCGGTAGCTCTCCATGTATAAAATCTTTATCATAGATATGCATAATCTTCTCCTTTAAGCTCTCTTTCTTAAAATTACTATATTCATTTTAAACTCTCTATTTAACTTTTCATACTCATTTACAGCTAGTTTTGTTATCTTTTCATCAGGATATGATAATCTCTCTCCTATAACTATCTCTATATCTTCAATTCCACTTTGACAAATATTTTTAGCTATATTGTATGGAGTGTTTTTCTCATCTGTTAAAAGTACAACACCAGTTCCATTTTTTAATCCCTCAATATAGTCAAAGTCCCTTCCATGAACACTGGCAAGGGTATAATTTTGCCAACACTCACCTATTCTTGAGAAAAGATATTGATATGAAGAGATCCCAGGAATAACTTTTAACTCCTCATCTCTAAAGTTTCTCTTTAGAAAGGGAAGTAAGCTATAAAACCCTGTATCTCCAGATACTACAACTGTTATATCTTTCCCCTCTCTACTTCTAATAAAATCAACTACCTCTGAGAGCTTTCCTAAAATATATTTTTCACAATCTTTTGAAATTAGTTCATCTAACTCCTCTAGCTGTCTACTTCCACCTATTACCACTTCACAAGTTTCAATAGCTTTTCTTCCAGCTCCAGTTAAAAAATCCAAATTTCCTGGACCAAGTCCAACTACACATATTTTATTCATTAGCTACTTCACCTGCCAATTTATAAAATCCACTGCTATATCCTAAAGTTTCACCTTTAAAAGAGAACAGTAGAGATTCACATGTTAAATCATCTGTTCTACTATATTCAATTACCTTCTTTTTAACCTTTTCAGCTAATAGAGTGAATAACTCTTTTTTCTCCACATAGTCACAAGCTTCTTCAACAGTGTTAGCTTCCAATATCTTTCTAATATTTTCAGGTTTCTCACCTATTAAAAAAGCATTTGCTCCCATTATCTCCATTCTTCCATCTGCCACTCTACTGTGAGTGTTAAAGATTCCACCAGCTATTTTAACTGCCTTACCTATATGCCCTAGAAGAAGTATTCTCTTAAATCCCAATTTTACTGCTGAATCTACCATAAATCCAACATAGTTACTTATTACTATCATCTGTTCAAGATCAAGTCCAAGTCTTTCACAATAGTTTTTACCATAGTTTCCAAAGGCAAATATTACCCAATCTCTATCTTTATCCATCTTTAACACTTTTAATTCAGCAAACATTGAGTCTTTCAATGCCTCTTCACTCATAGGCTTAACTATTCCAGTAGAGCCTAAAACAGAGATTCCACCTTTTATTCCTAACTTAGGGTTAAAGGTTTTTTGAGCCTTTGTCTTTCCCTCTGGAATATATATTGTAACAACTGCCTTTATATCTCTATCCTCTAGCATCTCATTTACAACTTGAGCTATCATCTTTTGAGGTCCAGGGTTAATTGCAGATTTTCCTAACTCAACTTGTAGCCCTCTCTTTGTAACTACTCCTACACCTCTACCACCAACTAAAAGGAATTTGTCAAAATAATGTCCCCTTTCAACTTTTGGCAACTCCTTTACCAGCTCAACTTTTGCACAGATACTTATACCATTTGTAACATCTGGGTCATCTCCAGCAAACTTTTTTATTGCACAAGAGGCAAAGTTTTTTCTACCTCTTAAAGCTAATACAGGTATTTTTAAATCTATCCCATTTAAAGTTGTAATCTCAACCTCTTTAGATATTTTTCCATATAGAAGATACTCTAGTGCTGCTTTAGTTCCTACTGCTGCACATGTTCCAGTGGTATAACCACTCCTTAGCTCCTCAGCCATTAGAATCCCTCTCTTTTATACATTTGATATAGAATACCATGTAAAATTGATACAGCTACTGTACTTCCCCCTTTTCTTCCATTGATAGTTATGTATGGTACATCTAAAACTTTAAATGCCTCTTTAGATTCTGCTGCTCCAACAAATCCTACAGGAACTCCTACTACAAGAGCTGGTTTTTCAATCTCTCCTCTCTCAATCATCTCTTTTAATTGGTAAAGAGCTGTAGGTGCATTTCCAATTAAAAATATCTTAGTTCTAGGATCTTTAGCTGCTTTTTCCATTCCAACTATTGATCTTGTAACTCCTCTCTCTTTAGCCTCTTTAGCAACTTCGCTATCAGCTACTAAACAGTAAGCTTCACAACCAAATTTAGATAGTACCATTTTACTTGCTCCATTTACTATCATATTTGTGTCACAATAGATTTTACACCCATCTTGTAAAGCTTTTTTTCCACTTTCAATAGCATTGTTTCTAAACTCAATTAGATCAGCATATTCAAAGTCAGCAGTTGTATGGATAACTCTTTTTACTATTGGTAGAGTTTCTTCATTAAATAGATTGATCTTTTCTCCTAGTTCCTCACCAATAATTTCAAAACTTCTTTTTTCAATATCTTGTGGTACTTTTATATAATTATTCATATTTTACCTTCCTTATATTTTATATTAATCTAGTATATCTTTTAATAATTCAAAGCCTGTAAAAAAGTGTATATGAGGGTAACCAGCCTTTACATTTTTATTTTCAAATATACACTTCCAATTTTTTCCATTAGGTTTTTCAGCTAGATATCCCCTTTGCTCCTCTAAAACCTCTTTTATCTTAGAGTAGTGGAACTCATGCCCTCTAGCTACAACCTTTCCATCTTTCAATATATTTATATAGCCAAAACGAGATATATCCAGACGATTTCCCATTTTTACACTACAACTAACTAAATTACACATTGGATAGATAGTTCCATCTAACATCTCTATCTCTTTAGATAGAAACATAAATCCCCCACACTCTCCAAAGATCTTCCCACCATTTTCAGCAAACTTTCTAATGGAGTTTAGCATCTCTTGGTTTTCTCCTATCTCTTTAGCAAAAGATTCAGGATACCCACCACCAAAATACAATATATCTAAGTTTTCAGGGATTTTTTTATCTTTTACAGGAGAAAAGAATATAGTTTCAATTCCTAAATGGTTAAAAAGTTCGATATTATCATTATAATAGAAACTAAAAGCACTATCTTTAGCTATTCCCATTCTCATTCCCTTATACATATCTTTTTTATCTTCAAAGGGATTTTTTACCTCTTTCATCTCAACTTGTGAGGCGATTTCTAATATTCCCTCTATATCTAAAGTCTTATATAGAGTCTCTTTTAATCTATCTATTTTAGATTTTAAATCTCCAATCTCTTCAGCTTGTAAAAGCCCAAGGTGCCTACTTCCAATATGCAAACTATCATCTTTAGGCACATAACCTAAACACTTTACATCTGTATATTTTTCAATAGCCTCTTTAAATATTCCATAGGTTTTTTCACTAGAAACCTTGTTTATAATTACCCCAGCTATATTTACTCTTTTATCTAACATCTGATATCCCAGAACTTGAGCTGCAATACTTGTTGATTTTCCTATTCCATCAACTACCAATATCACAGGAACTCCTAAAACTCTTGAAAGATGAGCTGAGCTGTTGTTGTCAAGGGTATTGTCCACCCCGTCATATAGCCCCATAACTCCCTCTATTATAGAGATATCTTTTTGATGTGTATAGAAACCATATTTAACTCCCTCTTCTCCCATCATAAAAAGATCTAGGTTATAGCTCCTGTTTCCAGTTACAAATTGATGAAATCCTGGATCAATATAGTCTGGTCCTGTTTTAAAAGGTGAAACATTATCAAATAGTGACATCAGCCCCATTGAAACAGTAGTTTTACCTATTCCACTGTTTGTTCCTGCTAACATAAATGCTTTCATCTCATCACCTCTTCCAATGCTTTTAAAACTTTTATATTATTCTCTCTATTTTTTATTGCAAGTCTAATATAGCTCTCATTTAGATATTGAAAATTAGAGGCATCTCTTACAACTACACCTTTTTCAATCATCTTTTCTCTCACATATGATGAGTTATATTTTAAAAGCTTTACTAAAATAAAGTTTACATTTGTCTTGTAAGTTCTAATATTTTCTATTTTTTGACTCTCTTCAAAAAACCACTTTTTCTCTTCAGCTATCCATTTTTCAGTTGTTTCTATATACTCACTATCCCAAAGCATTGTTTTCCCTGCAAGTTCAGCAAATGAGTTCACACTCCAAGGCTCTTTGTAGCTTTCCATCTTCTTTAAAACTTCACTGTCAAAGGTTATTCCATATCCAAGCCTAACCCCTGGCACTGCAAAGAATTTTGTTAAAGCTCTCATAATAAATATATTTTTGCTTTTTAAAAGAATAGCTGTTTGATTTTCCCAATCCTCTACAAACTCAATAAAAGCTTCATCTATAAATAGTTTTATCCCTCTTTTTTCAAGTTCACTATTTATTCTTTCAATCTTTTCAAGAGGTATAAAGCTTCCTGTGGGGTTATTAGGATTACAAATCACTACTAAATCACATTGTGGTAACTCTTTTAAAAAGTTTTCTACATCTAAATTCCAACTATTTTCCTCTAAAAGTGGATAGTATAAAATCTCACTCTCTATTGTGTCCAAAGCTCTCTTATACTCAGCAAAGGCTGGAGCTACTATAAGAGTTTTCTTAGGTTTCATAGCTTTCATATGTAAAAATAGAATCTCTGTTGCTCCATTTCCCACAACTATATTTTCCAATTTTACTCCATTGTATTTAGCTATATTCTCTCTTAATTCCACATACTCAGGATCTGGGTATTTCTCCAATATGTAAAAACTGTTAATCACTCTCTCTTTAAATTTTTCTGGGACTCCTAAAGGGTTGATATTTGAGCTATAATCTAGTAGATTGTCCTTTCCCTCTCTTTGAAGTCTATATATATTACCACCGTGTAAATCCATTTTTCACTCCTTAAATGCTGTAAAATCAATTATTTCTAATAATTTCACTTCTCTAGTACATCGCTAGGTTTTGACAAAGTACCTTTGTATTTGGCGATTATTAGTCAAGTTTAGTTATCGAAATTTATTTTAAATATCAGCTAAATTCCATGTCGTAGAATAAAGAGAGAGTAGCACTCATTTGACTAAAATTCCGAAACTCGACTTCGTCTCAAACACGTCGGAATTTTTAGCGTCAAATTTCATAACTCTCTCTAATATTCTTCTCCAAATTCCATTTTAGCTGATATTAGAGATTTTTTTCAATAACTTAATATTAATATCTTAATTATATAATTAAGACTTAGCTAAAAATTAAAGCAATAGCATATCTTATTACAACAAATAGAGCTAGTCCAACCCAAGATGTAACATATAGAAGTCTAATAGCTCTTTTTATATCTCTCAAATCAAAGCACTTTAATCTATCTCCAATAGTTGGTTTATCATAGACTTTTCCAAAATAGCTTGTTTTACCCCCAAATTGTACCCCTAAAGCTCCTGCAAAAGCTGCTTCAGAGTTACCAGAGTTAGGACTTGAATGGTTTAATCTATCTCTAAAAAACACTCTCCATGCCCCTTTATAGTTCATTCTTAACATCATAGCTGCTATTGGAATTATAACCCCCCCTGCCAATCTTGCAGGTATAAAGTTTGCCACATCATCTGTTTTTGCTGATACCATTCCATAGTCCATATATTTTTCATTTTTATATCCAACCATTGAATCTAATGTATTTATAGCCTTGTATCCCATTGCAAAAGGTAGAGCAAGAGAAACTCCACCAACAGTGAACAGACTTCCTACAAAGGCAAAAAACATAGGTGCTATCACTCCATCAACTGAGTTTTCACTTATTGTTTCTAGCACACTTCTTGTAATCTGTCTTACATCCATATTCCCAGTATCTCTACTTACTAAATAAGATAGCTCTCTCTTAGCCTTTTCCAAATCTCCATCTGTAAGAACTTTACAAACTCTAAATCCCTCATCAGCAAGACTTTTAGTTGCTAAAGTTGTATAGAGGAAAAACACCTCAAGCCCTTGTGATAGTTTTGCTAAGTAGTAAGATACAACTGCTGTTGTTCCCACTGTGATTATCATCAATAATCCACCTGTTAGCTTCTTATTTTTAGCCTTGTATAATATCTTCTCCAATGTTGAAATAAGCTTTCCTATAAATCTTACAGGGTGTGGAAACCAGTGGGGATCTCCGAAAATCAGATCCATTATATAAGCTATTCCATATTTTGCTAAAAAATTCATTCTTAATCACCTAGTATCTCATATATCTTTTTAATATCTATATTCTCTCTAACAACTTTCTCAAGCTTGTCAAACTCTCTCTCTCTGTACTCATCAAAGGTAATTCCCTCACCAAGTTGTTCCATACCTTTTTTCTCTCTAATTCTATTTAAAATAGTTCTTGTTACCTTTTCATTATCAAAAATTCCATGAAGATATGTTCCAAAAATATTATCCTTAACAACTGCCACTATATGATCATCCTCTGTTACTGAAAATTCATTTCCAACAGTTACCCCTTGATGTATCTCATAACCTTTGATCTCTGTTCCATCAAGCCCCTCTAATATACCTTTTGTATTTACTAACTTACCAGTATATTGAATAGTGTTTTTCTTCTTTTCCATTACTGTTTCTGTATCTAAAATTCCAAGTCCTGGAATCTCTTTGATGTCACTTTCTATTCCATAAGGATCTTTTACTCTTTCACCAAGAATTTGGAAACCACCACAAATTCCTACAATTACAGTTCCATTTCTCGATGCTTTTATAATTTCAGTAGCTATTCCCCTATCTTTAATATCTTTTAAATCATCAATAGTGTTTTTAGAACCTGGAATAACTATCATATCCTCATTTCCTAGCTCATCAGCAGAGGTTACATAGTTGATAGTTACATCATCTTGAATACTTAAAGCATCAATATCTGTGAAGTTAGATATATGTTTTAATTTTATTACAGATATTTTTATACCTTTATTTTCCTTAGAATTTTTAAATCTATCTGTAAGGCTATCCTCATCCTCTATATCAATATCACTGTAAGGCATTACTCCAACAACTGGCACCCCTGTTAATTCCTCAAGCTTTGATAATCCAGGCTTTAATATATTTACATCTCCTCTAAATTTATTGATGATTACCCCTTTTACCCTTGCTCTCTCCTCTGGAGTCATAAGCATAATTGTTCCATAGACAGATGCAAAAACTCCCCCTCTGTCTATATCTGCAACTAATATTACTGGAGCATCAGCCATTTTAGCCATTCCCATATTAGCTATATCTTCCTCTTTTATATTTATCTCAACTGGACTTCCTGCCCCCTCAATTACAGAGATATCAAAGTTTTCTCTAATATAGTCATAAGACTTTATAATCTCTGGCTTCAAAGAAGTTTTAAACTTTCCATATTCAAGTCCACTCATATTTCCAATAGATTTTCCATTTACAATAACTTGAATCTTTCTAGCAGTTGTAGGTTTTAAAAGGATAGGGTTCATATATGCCTCTGGCTCTATTCCTGATGCCATAGCTTGAACAACTTGAGCTCTTCCCATCTCTCCACCTGTCTTGCTTATATATGAATTTAGTGCCATATTTTGAGATTTGAATGGTGCTACTTTGTAACCATCTCTATGGAAAACTCTACAAAGTCCAGTTACAGTTATACTCTTTCCTGCTCCAGATGATGTTCCAACTATCATAATATTTCTATGTTTCATACTCATGCTCCTCACAAAATTTTATAATATATACTTAACTAACTATAATTTTAACTAATTCATCGTTAGATTTCGACAAAGTGCCTTTGCATCTACATTTATTAGTCAATTTTTATTATTTAATTTCCTTTTTAACATCAACTCGCTTCCGTATTGTCAAATAAAGAATCCCTATTGCTCATTTCGTATGGGTATCGCAGGAGTTCTACTCCTGCATCTCAAAAATAGTAGTCGCTAAAGCTTCTCTATTTTTGGAACTCGGCTTCGCCTCAAACACGTTGCATTTTCTTAACTGCATTTCGCTGAGGGCTTCTAATATTTGTCAATGAACTTCATCTTAGTTGATGTTAGGATATTATATTATTATATAATTATATAAAAAAAGAATGACTGATAAATTAAAAAGCATCAAAATTAAACTTTAATTTGATGATTGTAATAATATATAGTCATTCTTAATCTATTTTTATATTTTTTTGTTTACTAATGATGAACAATTTTTTCTCCTCCATAAAATTTACTGGAGAGAAGTTGCTAACACTTCCCCGTCCCCGCAGGATAGTCGTAAAGTTTTTAAGGCAGGTCTCCTGACTCAGATTCTCCCTACTCACAAGCCTTCCCAAAATAATTCAGTGGTATTCTTGCTTTCATCATCTTTACAGTGGCGGGACCGCGTAAGCTTTGCACTTAACTTCCCTTTTAATTGTATAATACAAACCTTAAAAATTTTATTTTTATCTTATGTCAATTATACATTCTATTAATACATTAGTCAAGTATTTTAAATACATAAACAGTTCTATTTTTTATCATAATATACAATATTTATGCTCATTTTATTTTTTATTTAGAAAATTTATATTGATAATTAGTTAAAAAATTTCAATAAATATCAATATATCAAAAATCATAATCTTTTTTTAATAATCCTTTCACAAATCCAATTTATACTCCACAGAAAAAGTGATTCTATCCTCTTTTCCTGCTCTCTCCTCTCTGTCCTTATTTTTATTAATCTGATACATCACATCGAAGGTTAAGCCATTTTTATACTCTACTCCCCCACCAATTCCATAATATCTTCCATTTTCATACTCCATTGATCTATTTAATGAGGTGTATTCACTTTTAGAAAGTTCGCTCTCTCTATTTTCTACCCCTTCAATATAGTAACCTAAGTTAAGTTTTAAATATGGTTTAGCTCCTGTTTCTGTGGTAGAAAAATTATATTTTCCAGTTGCATATACTGGAATATTTCCAAAACTATTTTCATCTGAAAGAGTTCGATTTTTATGCCCTATACCACTTTGCTCCTCATCAAAACGGTATCTTTCATCTCTCTGTCCTTGATATTTTACCCCTACACCTATTTCAAAATCCTCAATCAACTTTTCAGATGTCAACTCCTTTGAAATCTCATTTTTTATAGGGACAACCTTTGTTTTATCCTCAAACTCATACTCTTTTATCTCACTATTTAAACTATCTAAAAAATCGTAGTAGTTTTTTACCAAAGCACTATACTCACTTTCAAAATGCAATCTATCTCCACCATTGCTAGTTAAAAACTGTTGCTCTTGAATATTTTCATCTATCTCTACACTACTCTCTGGCTCTGGAGAGTTTTCAGCAATTTTAATTATCTCTAATAGTTTTTCCTCTGTTAATTCTTCCTTTACATCTATTTTTTCTTCAATAATAGGAAGGTTATTTTGGGTGTAAGCAACTAATACTGTATTCAAAAATATAAAGATCAATATTTTTTTCATTTTGTACCTCCCTTTTATTTAATTTTTCAATTTTATTTTAACAAAAATATAGAATTTTTTAAAGTTCATTTTTATAAATTAACATTAACTTTAATTTGATTTTTAAACAAATAAAAAGACTGTAAATTTAATAATTTCATCTTATTAATTTATTACAGTCTACTTTTTTTATTTTACTTATTCTTTATAATTACAAGCTCATTATAGAACTTCTCCATCTCCTCAAATAATCTTGGAGAACCTCTTAAAATCTTACTAGAATCAACTATAAATAGATTTTCCTTTTTCCCAGCAGTAGTTTTTAAAACAGCTGATTTCTTCAGATCATCAGGAGATTTAATACTCATAGCTCCTGCTAAAAAATCTGGATTTTCTCTAATAAGAAGATCTTGAGATATAATTGGTCTGCTTCCTTTTAAATCTCCAGCTATATTTTTAACTCCTAAAAACCTCATAATCTCCCCAGGAAGTGATTCATCATTAAAAGCCAACATAGGAGTAGTTACATATAAAATAGCTCCTTTTAGATTAAGTGGTTCTTTTTCTAACTTAGCTTTTAAAGTTTCAACTCTCTTTTTACCATCTTGATAGATAGCCTCTGCTTCTACTTTTTTTCCTGTAAACTCCCCATAGATCTCTAAATTTTTAAATATATCATCTATTTTCTCTGTTTCACTTATAATAAATGGTATTTTCAATTTCTTTAAACTATCCCCTGTTGAAACAGACATAGTGTTTAAAATTACTAAATCTGGAGAAAAAGATAGTATTTTTTCAATACTAGGTTTTGTTATATTTCCTACACTTGGAAGTTTATTAGTTTTCTCAACAGGCTCTATCTTACTCATAAAAGTTTTTCCAATAGCTGCTATCTTATCCTCTGCTCCCAACATATAAAGAATTTCTATTCCAGCAGGATCAGCTAAAACAATTCTATTGTACTCTTTAAGCTCTACTGAGTTATTGTATTTATCAACTACCATACCATCTTTTATTTCAAGGGAGTATGAAACTATTGAGATAAAACAAAAAGTTAGTAGTAAAAAAAATCTTTTTTTAATATTCATTTATATACTTCCTTTCTTTAAATTTAGTTAAATTTATTATACATCGTTAGGTTTTGACAAAGTACCTTTGTTATTTATGTTTATTAGTTAATTTTAGTTATCAAAACTAAGATTTTAAATATCAGCTAAATTCCATGTCGTAGAATAAAGAGAGAGTAGCACTCATCTGACTATGGGTATCGCAGAAGTTCCATTCTTTCACTTCTGCATCTCAAAAATAGTAGTCACTAAAGTTCCTCTATTTTTGGAACTCGACTTCGTCTCAAACACGTTGCATTTTCTTAACTTCATTTCGCTAAGGGATTCTAATATTCACCTCTAAATTACGTCAACTTGATGTTAGTAACAATTATATATTTTCTAATATTAGCTAAATACAAAGGAATCTTTGCTATAAAACTAACAATGTATTAGATAACTAAAAATAACTTTTATTTGATTTTGGGTATAATATATGGAAAATCATTTTCCCCATAAAAGATATCACAATTCAAATTATAAACCTCTTTTAAATTTTCCTTAGTCAATACCTCTTTAGGCGTCCCCTTACAAAAGAGTTTTCCATTTTTTAGCATAATCAATTCATCACAAAAAAGAGCAGCAAGATTGAGATCATGCAATACTGCAACTGCTGTCTTTCCCTCTTTTCTCACTATCTCCTTTACCTTTTCCATAAGCTCAATAGCGTGATTCAGATCAAGAGCAGATGTTGGCTCATCTAAAAGTATAATCTCTGTATCCTGTGTAATTGCCCTTGCAAGTAATACCCTTTGGAACTCTCCACCAGATAGAGTGGTAGCTGTTCTCTTTTTAAATCTCTCAAGATCTAAAGAGTTCAAAGCTTTTTCAGCTAATTCCCTATCCTCTCTACTATAACCTTTCCAACTATTTTCAAGATGTGGTAATCTTCCCATAAGGACAAACTCCTCTACACTCATAGCAGATATAAGTTGAGATTTTTGAGGAACTAAAGAGATCAATTTAGATTTTTCTTTCTGTGAAAATTCTTTTGAATTTTTGTTAGCTATTTTTATAGTTCCAGATGAGCTATGAAGATATCCAAGTATATTTTTTAGTAAAGTTGATTTTCCACAACCGTTTGGACCTAGTATCCCTACTAACTTTTTCTCATCTATTGAAAGGGAAAGATTATTTAATATTTGCCTCTCTCCATATCCAAAGTTTAAATTCTCTATATTTATAATCTCCATTAAAAATCTCTCCTCTTATTTTTTAAAGCTAAGTATAGAAAGAAAGGTGCTCCAAAGAATGCAGTAATAACTCCTATTGGTATCTCTGTTGGAGCTAAAATTATACGTCCAAAGGTATCACATACAAGTAGGAAAAATCCCCCAGCTAAAATTGTACTTAAAAACATCTTTCTATTAGAGGGACCGAGGATCATTCTCATTGTGTGGGGAACTATAAGCCCTACAAAGCCTATCATTCCTGAAAATGCCACAGAGAATGCCACCACAAAAGCTGACACTGTCAAGGCTCTTATCTTCAATCTATTTACATCTATCCCTAGAGAGTGAGCTTCTTCATCTCCAGAGAGAAGAGCATCTAACTCATTTCTCTTTAAAAAGAAATATGTCACTGAAAATAGTAGAGGAATCAATATTAAAATAACTTGCTCCCAAGTTGCATTTCCTAAATATCCCATAAGCCACATTGTAATTTTAAAAGAGTCCTCTCCAATAAGATACATAGCAAATGATGTAAATGCCCCAAGAAAAGAGGAAACTGCTATACCTATTATTAAAAGAGTTGCAACATTTACCCTATCCCCTTTCTTAGCCATTTTAAATATTAGAAGTGTACTTGTAAGGCAGCTAAAAAATGCAAGAACTCCATACATAAAATCTGGTAAATTTAAAACATAGGCTATTACTGCTCCAAAAGTTGCACTTGCTGCAATTCCAATAATATAGGGATCTGCCAATGGGTTTTGGAAAACTGTTTGAACTACTGCTCCACTTGAAGAGAGCATCATACCTATCAATAGTGACATAACTATTCTTGGCAATCTTAAATTAAAAATAATTGTCTTTATATATTCAGGGGCATTAGCAGGAGAGAATATATATTCTAATGGAATAGGAACACTCCCTAATGGTATAGAGAGTATTCCAACTGCTAAAATTCCCACTGTTAAAATTAATGGTAGAATTTTTTCCATCTGCATCACTTTCAATTATAGGCTATATTTAAAGCCTACATAATAGTTTCTCTCTGCTGCTGGATCATATGTATATCCTTCACTTAAAGAGTAGTCCACAGCCTCATAATATTGTTCATTGAAAATATTATTAATTCCTGCATATAGAGTTAAACCAGAGTTAAAGTTATAGTTAGCTCTAATATTTGTCACTGTGTGTGAATTAACTTTTCCACCTAAATTTTCATTATTTAAGTAGATCTTATCAACATATACTACCTCTGCTCCTAAATTAAAGTTATCTGTGAAAGCATAGTTTGCCCCAATATTAAATTTATTTTTAGGAACTTTAGCAACTCTATTTCCTTCTAAATCAACATATCCTGTTTTGTTTCCATCTTTATCATAAACACCTTTTTTACCATCTTTTATCTTAGCATTGATAAAAGAGTAAGATTGTGAAAGTGTTAATTTTCCTAGATATTGTTCAGCTTTAAGCTCAAATCCAACTCTCTCTGTTTTACCTAAATTATAGTTATATATCCAAGCAGGTGGCATTCCTGATGCCATATCTTGTGTTATTTCATCTTTAGTTACTGTATAGAAAACAGATCCACTTACATTTGAGAAACCAATATAATCAGAGAATCCAATCTCAAAGTTATCATATTTTTCAGAGTTTAGATCATTTAAGTAGTAGTTTGCTAAACCATTTGTTGTAACTTTATTTGTAAGAAGTGCAGGTGGTGGAGAAGTAAATCCTCTTTCATATCTTACATAAGCCTTTCCAGTATCTGAATATAGATAGTTAGCTGACAATTCATAAGCAAAGTTGTCTTCATCAGTAGTTACTTTTCTACCTTCATTATTTGTTTGCATAGGGCTTCCATTCATACTTACAACTCTATTTGTATTTCTATCAGCCTCATAATTAGCTTTTTCATATCTTAAACCTTGAGCAAATTCAAAATCTCCCCAAACATAGTTATTCATTACATAACCACTTATAGTTTCTTTTTCTAAATTATTTGTTGTAATAGATTTTATGCTCATTGAACTAAGTCCACCAGTAGCAGCTTTTATAGGTTGAATTCTCATATCACTAACTCTTTTAGCTTTATTTTGAATATAATCCATACCAAAAATCAGGCTACTTCCCTCACCATATGAGTATCTAAATTTAGGTTTTACTCCCCATTTTTCATCTTCAAACAATCCTCTTTGATCTGCAATAGCTGACCCAGGCATAGGAGAAGTTATTGTTCCAAAATCCCAAGTTCTAATTTTCATCTCTGTATTTTGATAGAACCCTGTAAGATTAAAATCTAAACTTTCAGATAGTTTATTATTATATGTCAATACATACTCATCTTTGTCTGTCTCTGTTCCATTTATTCCTGTACCCCATTTAGAACGAGTAAGTCCATCTTGTTTTCTATCTTCCTCAACTTCCTTTTTACTTAACATTTTAGGGTAATCTTCATCAGCTTTGTATTTACTATATTTAAAGTTAATATTTTGTGTATCAGAAATTCTATATCCTAAATCTCCTTGGAAATAATCTGAATCTGATTCATCATTATCTCTATAACCTTTTCTATCATTTTTAGTATAAGCAAGGTTTATATCAAAATTTCCAAAACTTTCTCCCACTGCTACATTTGTTTTTTCACTTCCATACTCTCCATAGTCAAAGCCTACCATAGCTTTTCTACCACTACCTTTTTTAGTGATAATATTTACTACTCCTCCAGAAGTTCCACTTCCATAAAGGACACTTCCTCCACCTGGAATAACCTCTATTCTCTCAATGCTATCTGGTGAGATTGTGTCTATTGGAGTTGCAGTCATTGAGGTATCTAGAGAGTTGATCTGTACTCCATCAACTAAAATTTGTACATTTTGTTTAGCCTTGTCCCCTTGTCCTCTCAAGTCAATTATTGAGTCTTTTCCCTGCTTTACAACATTGATACTTGGTATAGAGTCTAAAACCTCACTGACTGTTTTATAGTTCTTTTCCTCTATCTCTTTAGATGTAACAACTGTTGGAGTACTTGCAGTTTTTCTCATCTCTGTGGCAAAACCTGTTGTTGAATAAACTACACTTTTACCTAAATCCACTGATTCTTCACCATATGCTGCTATGGTTAAACCTGCCCAAATCAATCCCAAAACTCTTTTATTCATTCTCTTTCTCCTATCTTAAATTTATTTATATACTCTTTCTTTAAACAAGATTATTTATTCAGCACATCGTTACATTTTGACAAAGTTCCTTTGGTATTTATGTTAATTAGTCAATCTTAGTTAATTAAATTTCTTTTTAACATCAAGTTGCTTCCATGTCAGTGAATAAAGAATCCCTATTGCTCATTTCGTTGAAAATGCAAAACTCGCTCCGCAAGCTCCGCTCAAACACGTTGCATTTTCTTAACTGCATTTCGCTGAGGGCTTCTAAAAAATTAATGTAGCACAGGACTTCGCCTGTGTCTCAAAAGTAATAGTCGTTTACACTCCTTTACTTTTGGAAATTACATCAACTTGATGTTAGGGATAATATCTTTTTACTTTCCTCAATAATCTAGCTTTATAAATATAAAGGTATCTTTGCTTTAACTCTAGCGATATGCTAAAAATTGGATAAATTTTTATTTATTAAATATTTTTTCCATTATGTAGATAATAATTTCACTTGAAATATTGTTTCCCCAGAAAATTCCCAATTTTGTAAGATTATAAGAGGTTTCATCAATTACTACTAATCCCTTTTCCTCATAATCTTTCATCTTTTCATGGAAATATCCATACTCCTTTTGAGATAACATCTCTTGTACAACTGCCTTTTCTATTACAGGAAACTGCATATATCCAGATAATCTAGCAAATCTTTCATGGTATTCTGTCTGTTTAGAGCAGAAACTCATCTCCTTACTCATATTAAACTTACCAATACCTTGAACACTTCCTCCAGCTCCTACACCGATTGGGAAGGTGTCTCCTCCAGTATTTCTAACTCTGATATATTTATAGTTATCCCCATTATTTTTAGCTATTTTTGTTAGCTCTAAAATATGATAGCTATTATCTAATAGCATCTCATCTACAAAATGTTGATACAGAAGATAATCTCTCTCTACATCTGTTTTCATCTTAACCTTTTCACTTTCAATATCTTTTGAAAGTTTAGATCCCTCATGTACCATCAATGAATAGAAACTAGCACTACTTAATCCTATCTCTTTTACTATTCTTGCATCTTCTAGTACATCTTCAATCTTTTGATCTGGAAAATTATAGATAATATCTACACATAGATCCCCTTGTAAAATCTCTTTTAACCTTTTCAATCTCTCTATAACTTCCTCTTTCCCATAAGTTCTATTATAGAATTTTCTTCCCTCATCTGAAAAAGTTTGGATTCCAACACTTAATCTATTCACTCCGTACTTTTTCATTACCTTTAGTTTTTCATCTGTAAGATTATGAAGTGTTGTTTCAAAAGTAAACTCATATCCCTCTGAAAGTCTTACATTCTTTTGAATACTTTTTAAAATCAGCTCTAATTGTTGAGGCTTATATACAGTAGGTGTTCCACCACCAAAGAAAATAACCTCAAATTCACTCTCTTGGAAGTATTTTGTCTTTCCATATTTTTTAAATTCATCAGCTATATATTGTGCATAGGCATCCAAACTCCCATCGATTTGCTTTCTATTTAGATTACAAAATGAACAGATTTTATCACAATATGGAGTGTGAACATAGATAGCTTTCTTTCTATTATCTGGTGTTTTTTGTAGCATCTCATCAAACTCTTTTGGTGAAAACGGTGTACTTTTTATATATTTGTTTATCAAACTATTACTGTCGTGATGTGACTTTAATCTCTTTTCATATAAAAATAAATTATTCTCCATTACAGATGTTTCCTCCTATTTTTCTGTGTTATTACAGAAATCACATTTATTTTTCTCACATGTGACTATATTAATATTATTTTTTTTCATTGTCAAGAGAAATATTTTTTGTATCAAAGTTTTTTGTTATAAAAACAATTGACTTTAAATTATTTTTCTGATATAACTTAACTGAATTAAATTTAATCAACGGAGGTTACTTAATATGAAAACATTAATTACTTACTCAACAAAAACAGGAAATACTAAAAAGGTAGCAGAGGCAATTTCAAAAGCTATTACAAATAGTGAAATTATGGATATAGCAGATGTACAAAATTTAGATTATGATCTAATAATTGTAGGAACTTGGATTGATAAAGGAACAGCAGATGCAAAAGCTCTTAAATTTATAAATGGAATAAAAGATAAGAATACAGCATTTTTCTTTACATTAGGAGCTTACCCAGATTCAAAACATGCTCAAGATTGCATTAATAGCATTACAAAATTATTTACTGATAATGGAAACAAAGTTTTAGGACATTATCACTGTCAAGGAGCTATTGATCCTAAACTAATAGAGATGATGAGAACTAAATTCTCTCCTGATCATCCACATGGACCAAATCCAGAGAGAATCAAAAGATGGTCAGATGCTAGTACTCACCCAGATCAAAATGATTTAGATAACGCATATAACTATTTTAAAAATTTTATTGAAAGATTTTAGTGAGTTTTGGAGGAAAAAAAGATGATGTATTATTTTCAAGTGGGAGGTCCATTGATGTGGATTCTTCTAGTTTTATCAATAATTTCAACAACTGTAATTCTTGAGAGATTGTTTTTCTTTTTTAAAAGTGAAAAATCTTTAAATAGAAACTTTAGAAGAGATATAGTTTTAGCTGTTTCTAACAAGGATATGTGTAAAATTGTTGAACTTTGTGATAAGGAAAAAAATGCTGTTGGTTGTTCTATCAAACAATTTGTTTGTAGAGGGGATATATGCTCTCCAATTCCAAAGGAGTTTCATAAATATGAACAATTGATTAAAGAGATACAGATGGACGAGATCTCTCCCCTTGAAAAGAGATTACATATTTTAGGGATTATAGCACATATTGCACCTATGCTTGGACTTTTAGGAACAGTTACTGGAATGATTGATGCATTTAAAGATCTTTCACAATTTGGAGCTGGTGATCCTACACTTGTTGCTGATAGTATATCTAAGGCTCTTATTACCACAGCAGCAGGACTTTCAATAGCTATTCCAGCACTTGTTGTTTACAACTTATTAACTAAGAAAATTGAAGAGATTGAAGAAGAGATTGACAAGATAACAACAAATGTTATCAATATTGTAAGGGGATAAGATGGCAAGATATAAGAAAAAAAGAGCACTTTTAACTCCAGATTTAACACCTTTAATAGATGTGGTTTTTCTTCTTCTAATATTTTTTATAGTTTCCAGTACATTCAATAAATATGGAAGTATAAAGGTTGAACTACCAACTTCTACTATGGAAAGTGTAAAAGCTGAAGAAAATGAGGCTCTTGAAATAATTATTGATAAGGATAATAGATATTTTATTAACTACAAAGAGGATAAAAAAAGAGAGGTTACTTTTGAAGAATTAGATAGTTACTTAACTTCAGGGGTGAAAAGTATTGCTATTACTGGGGATAAAAATTTGAAATATCAAAATATTATAGATGTTGTTTCAAAGGTCAAAAATCATGGGATAGAAAATTTAGGGATAAATTTCTATGAGTAAAAGTTAAGGTGTGAAAATGAGATATTTTATTTTAGCATTAATTGTTCATGGATTGCTTTTTCTTAAACTCTCTATCAATAGAGTTGAAAAGGGAAATCCACCTATAAAACATAGTGTAGCAATAGAGTTTCACCAGATAAAAGCCTCACCCACTCCAGTGACTCCACCTGCTGAAATAGTTACTCCAATAGTTGAGCAGCCTCCTAAACAAGAGGTTGTAAAAGAGAAACCTGTGGAAAAGAAAGTTGTAGAGAAGAAAGAGCCTATAAAGAAAGAAAGTTTACAACCTAAGAAAAGTGTGAAGAAAAAAGCTGCAAAGAAAGAAGTTGTAAAACAAGAGATTGAACCTACTTCAGTTTCTGAAACTTCAAGTGCCCCTACTGAAAAAACTAGTGGTTCTAGCATTCCAAGTGGAGATAAAATTTTACAAAACAATGGTGATGGAACTTACACAGCACTTTCTAATAATGGGATTAAATATAAGATTATAAGAGAGGTAGATCCTATCTATCCTAAACAAGCTGAAACTATAAGATATAGAAAGAAAGTTATTGTTAAGGCTAAGTTTTTAGTTGATGAAAAAGGAGAGGTGCAAAATATAACTATTGTCCAATCTCATAAGAAATTGGGATTTGATGATGCTGTTATATCAGCATTGAAAAAATGGAGATTTGCTCCTATACATTATAACAATGAAATAATAAAAGTTTACTTTCAAAAAGAGTTTGTATTTGAAAGTAAGAAATAACCTTCCAAACTAAAAGAGAGTGCACACCTACACTCTCTTTTAACTTTTCTCTATTTTTATCTTTAAATTAAATATCATATTTCTCAAATTCATTGTACTCTAAAGTTTTTTGAACTTTCTCTACATATTTAGTCCCCTCTTCAGAGTATTTAATCAATCCATAAGCCACTTCACTAGGTGACTTATCTTCATTTAACAATTTTCTAACTGTCTTATAAGCATCTGAAACAGAGATAGTCATAACTATATCCTTCACAGACTCTTCAATTGTATCATATTTTCTTAAATGTTGAACAAATCCATTATCTCTTACCCCTTTAGCAGCTATTCTAGGCTCATTAGGGTTAGTTGACCACATTCCAAAAATGTTATTTCCCTCTCTAAAAAATCTTGATGTTCCCCAACCACTCTCTAATGCTCCTTGAGTTAGGATCAAAGAGGCTGGATATATAACCATCTTTCCTTGAAGTTCTTTCCAGTTTCCATATTCAACTTTATATGTTTTGAAAAGTCCCTCACAAAACTCTCTCTCTTCTGGAGTCAATTCCTCTTTTATAGCTAATTTTTCAACAATAGCTTTATTTTCCTTTATCTCCTCATGCACCTCATTTATAGCAGGTAAAAGCATATCAACAAAGGCTTTTTTTCTTTCAACAGAAGATAATTCTCTTAAATCTATCTCCTTTTGAACATAATCACTATTTTTTTCTTCCTTTTGTGTAACTTGTGCAACTTCTTTTTTTGGTATTTCAAGGTTGTCTATCTCATTGCTAACTATTTTTTCTTCACTCTTAACTTCTTCAGTTTTAACTTTTTCAATAATATTTGTTTGATTTAAAAAATTCTTTTGAACTTTAAATCCAAAGATAAAAAATAGAGAAAACATTCCTATAAATAGTACTAACTTCTTATTCATAATTTCTCTCCTATTAAAAATAATTTTTTCTGGTATAGTATACTTTATTTTCTAAAAAAAGTAAAGCATTTTTTAAGTTGTTATGTTCTCTAATTCTACTTTTACTATTTTTACAACTCTTTCAACTTTACTTTTTTCAAACACTTTATTCTAATTCTTTCACTTTTCTTACAATTTTAAAACTTGAGAAAATTTGATTTTTATTTTGAAAAATTTCTCTTGTTTTAAAGAAATTCACTTAATTTTACAAAAGAAAAAAGCACAAAATTAATTGTGCTTTGTAAACTAATTATAATTAACCTAAAATTTTATAGATCTCTTCTATATTAAGATTTGCCCTCAAATGATCAGCAAGTTTATCATATTCTCTCTCTTTAAAATCGGTAAAAGAGAAACTCTCATCAATAGGAGCAAGTCCTTTTCTCCTTCTAACATTATTTAAAAACTTTCTTGTAAACTCTCCATTATCAAAAATACCATGAATATATGTTCCAAAGCTATCTTCTTTAGCTATAAAAATAAGATTATCTTCAGTAGTCAAATTAACTTCATTTCCCTTAGTAATCCCCTGATGAATCTCATAACCTTTTACAACTAAACCGTTACACCCCTCTAACAATGGTGACTCTATTTTAGAAAGAGTTTTCTCAACTTGATGAGTGTATTTCACCTTCTCCATAGTTGTAACAGTATCTAAAATTCCAAATCCAGCTGTTTTTTCAAAGTTACTTTCAATATGATGAGGATCAAAAATCTCTTTTCCTAACATTTGGAAACCACCACAAATACCTACAACTGTTGTTCCTTTACTATGCAACTCCTTAATTTTATCAAAAATTCCATTAGCTTTTAACATCTCAAGATCTGTAATGGTATTTTTACTTCCTGGAAGTATTATAATATCCTCATTTCCCAACTCTTTAACATCATATACATAGTTTAAAGCAACATCAGGATATTGGCTTAAAGCATCAAAATCTGTATAGTTAGACATCTTATTTGTCCTGATTACACTTATATTTATCTCTTTTTTTTCATTTGTATTAGTAGTTAATTTTTTAGCTAAAACATCCTCTTCCTCAATATTTAGATTGATATATGGAACAACTCCTAACACTTTAATATCAAATCCCTCACCTTGAAGTCTCTCTTCAAACATCTTTATTCCAGGTTTTAAAAGCTCAACATCCCCTCTAAATTTATTGATTATAACACCTTTTATTCTCTTTCTATCCTCTTCATCAAGAAGAGCAATGTTTCCATAAAGTGAAGCAAAAACTCCACCTGTTTCAATATTTCCAACTAGAATAACTGGAGCATCAATAAGTTCAGCCATTCCCATATTAACTAAATCCCATTGACGAAGGTTGATCTCTGCTGGACTACCCCCACCTTCTAAAACTCCTATATCAAAGTTATCCTCTATAATCTTATAATTTCTCTTTGCTATCTCCTTTAATTTTGTAGAATTTGAAAAATAGTCAACAGCATTCATATTTTTAGCTGGAACACCCTCAATTATAATTTGTGAGTTATTATCTGAATTTGGCTTTAAAAGAATAGGGTTCATAAAAGCTCTTGGCAACTCTTTAGCAGCCTCAGCTTGAACAACTTGAGCTCTTCCCATCTCTAAACCATCAATATCAACAAATGAGTTCAATGCCATGTTTTGTGATTTAAATGGAGAAACTCTATACCCATCTTGTGCAAAAATTCTGCATAGTCCTGCTGTTATAATGCTCTTTCCTACTGAAGAACCTGTCCCCTGTATCATAACTTTTTTGTGCATAAAAAACACCTCGATTAAATAATTAGTACAATTTATGGTATCATAAATTCTATTGATATTTCAACTATAATTTATATTTTATAGGAACTACAATTTTTAGTATTCCCCCAATACCCTTTTCTGTGGAGATAGTCAACTCATGTGCAATTTCAATAGCATAACCATAAGTTGTATATCCATTTTTTTCAATATAACTTTTTAAATTTTGATATGTTTTAACTAAATTACTGTATGGATTATTATATTTTATAGATATAACTTTTCCTAAAATTAGATCTTCACTTTTTTCAATTACCACATTTTTAGGTATCACTATCCCAACTTTTTTTACTGGAACAATTCCACCATCAATTTTAACAGTTTCAATATTTTTTATCTCTGTCATTGTAATATATTCAATATCATCTATACTATATTTTTTAGCAAAAGAGTTTAATTTTTCATAGTTTGTTGCCATCTCTCCCTCATCTGTTTCATCTTTCATATCAATGGAATACCATTTTATATCTTCAATCTCCTCTAGTTTAAACTCCTCTTCCTTTGTGGAAGTAGAGGAAAAATCTCTAATATTTTCAAGTTTTTTTAAGATAGTTTTTTTAGATTTTTTCAATTCAGATATTTTTTTATCTATTTCACTTATCTTATTCTCTAAAAAAATTATGCTTTTATCACTATTTTTAATCTCACTATAAGCTTTTATCTCTTCCAATGAAAAGCCAGCTTTCTTTAATGTAAGAAGAAAGAAAAGATCCCATATTTGCTCATTTGAATAATATCTATAACCATTCTCTTCATCTATTATATCAGGGATAAGAATATTTTTTTTATGGTAAAAAATTAGAGTTTGACGTGATATATTAAAAATCTTAGCTATTTCAGAAATTTTATATCTATTTTTCATTTTAATTTCACCTCTTGACTGTATAGTTAAGTATATAGATTATAATACCATGGTTAAGAAAAAAATAAAATATTTTAAGGGGGTTTTTTATGTCAAAAAGAAATGCTCTTGAAACTGAAAATATAACTAAGCTATTTTTTAAATTTGCAATTCCAAGTATCTTTGGAATGCTTATTGTTTCATTGGAGATTATGATTGATGGTATGTTCTTAGGTAGAAATGTTGGACCTTTAGGGTTAGCAGCAGTAAATCTATCTATGCCATTGATAAATTTTTTGATGAGTGTAGGGCTTATGATATGTGTAGGTGGGGGAGTTATCACAAGTATATACTTTGGTAAGAAAAAGTTGAATAAGGCTAGGGAGCTTACTTCTATAACTTTGATGCTTTTAGTTGGGGTTTTGGAGTTTCTATCTCTCATAGTTTTATTTAATTTGGACTTTTTTATCAACTTTTTAGGTGCAAATGAGGAAGTTTATCCCTATGTTAGAGCCTATATGATTCCAATGATGATAGGGGCTTTCTTCTATACTTCGCCTATTTTTACAGAAACTTTTGTTAAGATAGAGGAGAAACCTAATTTAGTTTTTGTAAGTGGAAGTGTCTGTTTAACTTTTAATGCTCTGTTAGATTATCTATTTATACAAAAATTTCAATGGGGAATGGTAGGGGGAGCAACAGCTACACTTTTAGCTTGTATGTTTGGTTTTTTAGCTCTGTTGCCAAATCTTCACTTTAAACTTCCACAAAAATCTTTGAGAATATATTTGAAAGATATAAAGAATATATTTTTTAATGGAAGTTCAGAGATGTTATCTGTTGTATCTTCAACTTTTGCTATGTATCTATTTAATCTAACTCTTATGAAGAAAATAGGGGTATTAGGAGTTTCAGCTTTAACAATAGTTTTCTATATAAATCAGATGTTAAATATCAGCTTGTATGGACTTTCTCAAGCATTACAACCACTTGTTGCTTACAATTTAGGTGCTAGACATTTGGATAAAATCAAGAAAGTATTGAGAGTTTCTCTTATAACTGGAGGAACATTGGGAGCTATTGCATATATAGGAAGTCATATTTGGGGTGGCTTTATAATAGGAATATTTTCAAAGGGAAATCAAGAATTAATGAGCTTAGCTAAAACTGCTCTATTCTATATTAGCTTTGCTTATCTGATCTCTTTCTTAAATATAATATCAACATCTTTCTTGACATCAATAGAAAAACCTATTGAATCTGTTGTAGTTTCTCTAGGTAGATCAATAGTATTTATAGCTATTCCACTATTTATACTTCCTGATCTAATAGGAGCAAAGGGAATTTGGCTTTCTATTCCAATAGCTGAACTTATGTGTTTAGTAGTAAGTTATTACCTAATGAAAAAGGCTATTGCTCAAATAACTTGGAGATTAACAAAAAAATTAAAACAATATGTTTTTAATAGCTTTCTATGGTAAAATAATATTATAGAGAGCTATTTTTTTATAAATTTTGAGGAGGGAAAATGAAAAAAGCAGAATTAAAAACACCTACAATTTTATTAAATATGAAGGCTATTAAAAATAATATAGAAGTGTATCAAGAGTTGTGTGATAAAAATGGAAAAGAGTTATGGCCAATGATAAAAACTCACAAAAGCAGAGAGATTTTAAAGATGCAAATTGAGGCTGGAGCTACTGGAGTTCTTTGTGGTACTCTTGATGAGTGTGAAATGTGTTGTGATATGGGAGTTAATAAGATAATGTATGCTTACCCTGTTGCAAGCAGAGAGAGCATAGATAGAGTTATTGAACTTAGTAAGAAATCTGATTTTATTTTGAGATTAGACAGTGTAGAAAGTGCTAAAATGGTAGATGAGGCAGCAGGAGCAGAGGGGGTAACTATAAGCTATACAATTATAGTTGATAGTGGACTTCACCGTTTTGGAGTAGAGGTTGAGAAAGTTGCAGATTTTGCCAACCAACTAAAAGAGATGAAAAATTTAAAATTAAGAGGAATATCTACTCACCCAGGACATGTGTATGGAGCAAATTGTGAGGCTGATTTAGATAAATATATTATAGATGAGTGTGAAACTTTAAAAAGAGGAAAAGAGCTAATGAACAGTGCAGGTTATGAACTTGAGTATATAACAAGTGGTTCAACTCCTACTTTTTCTCAAGCTGTAAAAGATGAAAATATCAATGTATTTCATCCAGGAAACTATGTATTTTTAGATACTATTCAAATGTCAGTAAATAGAGCTACTGAAGAGGATTGTGCTCTTACTGTTTATGCAACAATAATTTCTCATCCAAGAGAGGATCTATTTATTTGTGATGCTGGAGCTAAATGCCTTGGACTAGATCAAGGGGCTCATGAAAACACTTCAATAGTTGGTTTTGGTAAAGTGATTGGACACCCTGAAATTATAGTAGCTGGACTTTCTGAAGAGGTGGGTAAACTTCATGTTCATGGGGAAACTAATCTAAAAATTGGAGATAAGATTGAGATAATACCAAATCACTCTTGCTCAACAGCAAATCTATGCAGTTACTATACAGTTGTTGAAGATGATGAGGTTGTGAGAAGTATTCCTGTTGATGTAAGGGGAAATAGTTTTAAAAGAATTTAATTAATAGTAATGAAAAAAACAGTTAAATATATTATAATATAATTAGGTATAAAACATTATAACAGGGGGGAGTGCACATGGATTTTAAGAGAGAGTGGAGAAGAAATAAAAAAGTTTTTGCAGCAATTCTTACAATAGCATTACCTGCAATAGCAGACCTATTTGTTCAAACGTTACTTGGATTTTTTGATATGGTGATGGTAGGTAGGTTAGGACCTGTGGCTATAAGTTCAGTTGGAGTTGGAAATGCTCCTGTACAAGCTGTAATACCAGTTTTCTTTGCTATAAGTATAGGAACAACTGCCATTGTAAGTAGGGCATTTGGTTCAAATAACACCAAAGAGGGAAGAAACTCAATGGCACAAAGTGTTATACTATCAATTCCAATCTCAATACTGATTACAGCACTATTGTTAATTTTTGAAGGAAGTATACTGAAATTAGTTGGAAGGGCAAATGATATGAACATGGAAATGACAGCTCAATACTATCAAGCAGTTGTTTTAGGATTGCCATTTCTTTGTTTTAACGTTGTATTTTTTGCTGCTTATCGTTCAATAAACAAAGCGTCACTTCCTATGATTTCAAATATAATAAGTGTTATCTCTAACGTTATTTTAAACTACTTATTTATCTTTACTTTAGGTATGGGAGTGCTTGGAGCTGGAATAGCAACTACTATTTCAAGGGGAATAATAACAGTTTTCTTTGTTTATCTAACATTCTTTACAGATAATTTCTGGGTATCTCTACCAATTAAAAGTCTAAAAACAGATAAAGAGATGATAAAAAGAATATTAAAAGTTGGTATACCTGCTGCTATTGAGCAAGGAATCTTTAGAATAGGGATGTTAGTTTTTGAAATGATGGTTATTTCTTTAGGAACAATAGCTTATACATCTCACAAAATAGCTCTTACTGCTGAATCATTCTCATTTAATATGGGATTTGGATTTGCAGTTGCTGGAACTGCTCTTGTAGGGCAACAACTTGGTAAAAACTCACCTAAAAATGCTGAGAGAGATGCTAAAGCAACAACAACATTAGCTCTATTGGCTATGTCTACTTTTGGATTATTTTTCTTTATATTGCCAGGAACAATTATAGCAATGTTTACTAATGACCCTCAAATTAGAGAGTTAGCAACTGGAGCTTTAAGATTAGTATCTATATGTCAACCTTTCCTAGCTGTATCAATGGTAATGAGTGGTTGCTTGAGAGGGGCTGGAGATACAAAAGCTGTTCTTTTAATTACTGCAATAGGAATGTATCTAATAAGAATACCTTTAACTTACCTTTTCCTTTACAAAATGGAAACAGGACTATTGGGAGCTTGGGTTGTTATGTCTATTGACTTAGGATTTAGAAGTATAGCAGCATATAGAGTATTTAAAAAAGGTAGATGGAGATATTTACACGTTTAATAGAATTTAAATTAAGGCTCAAATTTAGAAAATAGATTTGAATCTTTTTTATTTAATTAAAAACTTGTTGACAAGAAAAATAAATAGGAGTATACTTTAAATGTGCATATGCACAGAATAGCAGTTAGGGAGGAAATATGCCAAGGTGTAAAAAACAGAGATGTTGTAGATTATTGGAAAATGAGAGAATATTTAAACCTACTGGAATTCCATTGTCTGAAATGGAGATTATAGATATAGAGATAGATGAATTAGAGGCTGTAAGATTGTGTGATTATGAGGGAAAAAGTCAAATTGAAACAGCTGAAATAATGGGAATATCTAGGGGAACTGTTCAAAGACTGCTAAATTCAGGAAGAAGAAAGATATTAGATGGTTTATTACATCTAAAAGCAATAAAATTAAAAAACACAGGAGATGGTTTTAATGAGTAATGAAATTTTAAGAGTTGGATTCCCAACAAATGACGAGATAACAGTAGAGGAACACTTTGGACACTGTGAAAAATTTGCAGTATATACAATAGAAAATGGAAATGTAGTTAAAAAAGAGATTCTTGAAGCTCCAGAACATGCACCAGGAGTATTCCCTAGATTTATAGCTGCTAACAATATCAATGTAGTAATTACTGGTGGAATGGGACAAAGAGCTATTGACCTAATTAAAGCAAATGGTGGACAAGTTATATTAGGAGCTGCTGGAAAAATTGATGATGTATTAGGAATCTACCTACAAGGAAGTCTATACTCTAAAGGATCAGCTTGTGCACATCATCACCACGATCACGACGATGATCACAAATGCCAACACTAATACTGAATTTTATTAAATAAGATGAGATAAAGCTGAGTAACAAGAGTTTTCTTGGAGTTCAGCTTTATTTTCTATAAAGAGATTTTAGGAGGAAAAATGAAAATAGCAATAGGTTTAGAGGAAAATAGTTACGAATCACAAGTTGATAGAAGATTTGGAAGAGCAAGTTTCTTTATTTTAATAGATACAGAAAATAATAATTATGAGATCATTGAAAATGAAGCAAAAGATGAGGCTACTGGAGCAGGGCTTAAAGTTGTAAAAAATCTTATGAGTTTAGGGGTAGATGAGATAATAGCTGGAGAGATTGGACCAAAAGCTGCTGTTTTAATAGAAGAGTTTGATATCCCAACATACAAATTAGGGGAATTAAAAAGTGTAGATGAAGTTTTAGAAAACTATAAAGAAAATAAACTTGAGAAATTTGATTTTTCAGCTAAGCCACAAGGGTTGAGAATGGCATAGTGAGGTGAATTATGAAGATAGCTGTGTTAAGTGGTAAGGGAGGAACTGGTAAAACAACAGTAAGTAGCAGCCTTGCCTTTATATCAAAAATGTTGCTTATAGATACAGATATTGAAGAGCCAAATTCACATATTTTCTTAAAAGGTGGTATTGAAGATGTAAAATCTGTTTATACAAGATTTCCAGAAGTTAATATGGAAAAGTGCAATCTTTGTGGAGAGTGTGGAGAATTTTGTAAATTTAATGCTATTATCCCAGCTAAAAAACGTGTAATAGTCTTTGGAGAGGCTTGTCACGATTGTGGTGGTTGTGAAATAGTTTGTAAAAATGGAGCTATTTCATGGGAGAAAAGGGAGATAGGAAAAATTTTTACTGGAAAAACATATTTTAACTCTGTAAATAAATATGGAAAATTAAATATTGGTGAGATGTCTGGAGTTAAAATAATAAAAGAGATCTATAAAAATACTGAAGAAAAGGATTTCTTAATAGATTGTCCACCTGGAACAGCTTGTACTACTGTTTCAGCAGTTGAAGTGGCAGATTTTGCAATCATTGTTGTTGAACCATCTCCTTTTGGCTTAAGTGATATGAAACTGGTAGTTCAACTGTTAAGAGATATGAAAATTCCTTTTGGAGTAGTTATCAATAAATTTGATGAAGATGAAAATATTGTAAAAAAATATTGTGATGATGAGAAAATTGAGATTATTGGAACAATCCCATTTGATAGAAAAATTGCTGAAACATACTCTAAAGGTGAGATAATAGCAGATGCTTTATCAGAGTATAGAGAGAATTTTGAAACTATTTTAAAGAGGGTGAAAAGCTATGGAAATTAAAGAGATAGTAGTGATTTCAGGAAAGGGTGGAACAGGAAAAACTACAATTACATCTTCATTAATACCATATTTTCAAGATATAGTTATAGGTGACTGCGATGTAGATGCTCCTAATCTTCAAATACTTTTCAACCCACAAAATAGTGAAAAAGAGAGTTTCTATGGTATGAAAAAAGCTAAGTTAGATAGAGAATTTTGCATTGATTGTGGAAAATGTTATGAAGTTTGTAGATTTGATGCAATAGAAAATCCTAAAAAATGTGAAAGTTGTAGCATCTGTGAGTATGTTTGCCCTGTGGGAGCTATTAAAATGGTAGATAATGAGGCTGGGGAGATCTATGTTTCTGAAACTAAATATGGAAAAATGGTTCATGCTTGTCTTTTTCCTGGTGAGGAAAACTCTGGCAAATTAGTGGCTGAAGTAAGAAAAAAGGCTAAAAAGATAGCTCAAGATGAAAACAGGAAATATATTCTTTTAGATGGAGCTCCTGGAGTGGCTTGTAATGTTATAAGCTCATTAACTGGGGTTAAAAAAGCTGTAATTGTCACTGAACCAACACTTTCTGGGTTACATGATTTAGAAAGAGTGTTGGAATTAATAGAAAGATTTAGAATAAAACCATATTTTGTTATAAATAAATATGATCTTTCAATTGAGATGGCTAATAAAATAGAGGAATTTTTAAAAGATAAAGGATTTGAAGTTTCTGTAAAAGTTCCTTTTGATAAGAGAGTTGTAAATGCTATTGAAAAAAAGGAAATTCCATCTGTTGCTGAGAAGGAGTTATTCCAAAAGTTAGGTTTTGACAAATTAGCTGAAAGTTTAAAGGAATAGGTATATATAAAAAACTCCAGTGATTACTCACTGGAATTTTTTATTCACTATTTAACTATATAATTATTTACATTGTTATAGCAGATATTCTCTACCATTTTTCCAAGTCTTTCTATATTATTAGGAAGTTCTCCTCTTTCAACCCAATCCCCTAAAAGATTGCAAAGTATTCTTCTAAAATACTCATGTCTTGTATATGATAGGAAACTTCTTGAATCTGTTAACATTCCTACAAATCTTGATAGTAATCCAAGGTTTGCTAAAGCTGTCATCTGTCTAGTCATTCCATCTTTTTGATCTAAGAACCACCAACCAGAACCAAATTGAATTTTACCAGGAGTTTTTCCATCTTGGAAACATCCAATTAATGTTCCTATTGCTTCATTATCTCTAGGGTTTAAGTTATAAATTATTGTTTTTGGTAACTCATCTGTTGTATCAAGAGTATCTAATAATTTTGATAATGCTCTTAGGAATAGTTCATCATCTATTGCATCATAACCAGTATCTGCTCCAAGTTTATTGAACATTCTTGTTGAGTTGTTTCTGATACATCCCACATGAATTTGCATAACCCATTTTCTCTTTGAATACTCTTTTCCTAAGAATATCATTACATAAGTTTTAAATTGTTTAACCTCTTTTTCAGTTAACTCTTCCCCAGCTAATTTTTTTAATAAAATAGCGTTTACTTCCTCTTTTGTTCCCTTTTCAAAAACAACAGGGTCAAGAGCATGGTCAGAGATTCTACAACCAACTTGGTGGAAAAACTCTATTCTACCTTCAAGAGCTGAAGTATATTTATCTATACTATCAATTTTCTCTCCATAAATATCTTCTAATCTATTAAACCAAGGGATAAACTCATCTTTTTCAATTCTTATTCCCTTATCTGGTCTAAATGCTGGATTTACAACAACATCAAATGATTTATCTTCTTTTAAAGCTATATGATATTCTAGTGAATCAATAGGATCATCTGTTGTGCATAGAGTTTTTACATTTGACATTTTGATTAACTCTCTAGCTGTAAATTTGTCAGTAGCTAGTTTTTCGTTAGTTAAGTTCCAAACCTCTTCAGCAGTTTCTTTAGAAAGAACTAAATCTATTCCGAAAAATCTTTTTAATTCAAGGTGTGTCCAATGGAAAAGTGGGTTTCCATAGCATTCATCAATAGTTTCAGCCCATTTCATAAATTTCTCTTTATCATCAGCATCTCCAGTGATATATTTTTCATCTACACCATTAGATCTCATTGCTCTCCATTTGTAATGATCTCCACCTAGCCATACTTCAGTGATATTTTTATATTTTTTATTTTCATATATCTCTTTTGGGTTTAAGTGACAGTGGAAGTCATAAATAGGCATATTTTTAGCATAGTTATGGTATAAAGTTTTAGCAGTGTCTGTCATTAATAAAAAGTCATCACACATAAATTCTCTCATTTTTAAAATCATCTCCTACTTTATAATGTTACTCCTGATTTAAATATTGCTATCTCTTGGAATCTATTTTTCTCATTATTAGTTTTTTCTCCATTTATAACTGAAACTATATAATCTATAAATTCCTTTGTTATCTCTTCAAAACTCATATTTTCAGTTACTATTCTTCCAGCATTAAAATCTATCCACTTTCTTTTTTTCTCATATAATTGCGTATTTGTTGAGATTTTTACTGTTGGCACATATCCACCATATGGGTTTCCTCTTCCTGTTGTAAATAGTACTAAATGACATTTTGCTGCTGCAAGAGCTGTTGTAGCTACTAAGTCATTTCCTGGAGCACTTAAAAGATTAAGCCCTTTCTCCTTTAAAACCTCTCCATATTTCAACACATCTATAACTTTTGATGTACCAGATTTTTGAGTACATCCTAAAGATTTATCCTCTAGTGTTGTAATTCCACCTTTTTTATTTCCAGGTGATGGGTTTTCATATATCTCTTGTCCATTTTTGATAAAGTACTCTTTAAAATCATTTATCATATGAACACATTTTTCAAATGTCTCCTCATCTTTACATCTTTCCATTAAAAGAGTTTCAGCACCAAACATCTCTGGAACCTCTGTTAAAACAGTTGTTCCTCCTAATGCAATTATATAATCTGAAAAATATCCTAACATAGGGTTAGCTGTAATTCCTGAAAGTCCATCTGAACCTCCACACTCTAGTCCAAAGTTAATTGCACTTATACTAACTTCCTCTCTCTTATCATTTTTCATTTTATTATATAGATCTAATAGGATATTTTTCCCAGCTTTTATCTCATCTTCTACCTCTTGAGAGATTAGAAACTTAACTCTTTCCCCGTCATATTCTCCAAGTGTTTTTTCAAACTCAGCTACTTGATTATTTTCACAACCTAATCCAAGTACAAGCACTCCCCCTGCATTTGGATGTTTTACTGTATTTTGAAGTATAATTCTAGTATTTATATGGTCCTCTCCAAGTTGAGAACAACCATAGTTGTGAGTAAGTACATTTATATTATCTATCTCTAACTCTCCAACTTCAGCTAAGAAAGCATCCTTTATTCTTTGAGCAATTCCATTTACACAACCAACTGTTGGAACTATCCAAAGTTCATTTCTTACTCCTACATCTCCATTTTTTCTCTTATATACATTTACTTTAATATCTTCTAAATCAAGTTTTCTATCTGTAAATTTAGGAGTGTAGCTATATGTGTTAAGATCCTTTAAATTTGTCTTTGTATTGTGAGTATGTACCCAATTTCCTATTTTTATATCTTCAAGAGCATATCCAATAGGAAGTCCATACTTTACAATATTTTCTCCTTTATTGATATTTTTTATAGCTATTTTATGTCCTCTATTAATATCTTCTAAAAGAGTTATCTTTGCATCTTCTAAATCTATAACTTCATCTTTTTTATAATCTCTCAATGCAATAATTACATTATCACACTCATTGATCTTTATAAATTCCTTCATCTCTCTTACCTCTTCTGTTATTTTAACTCTTTTAAAGCTTCTTTAACTCCCTTAGTATCAATTTTTTCTAAGTATGATGTTACTAAATCAGTCATTCCTTCAACTGTATTCAAATCAATTTCCCAGTGATCTTTCATTCCTAGAACTGTTTCAACAATCTTTCTATAATCTGATGTTTGCCATAGTTCTCTATACATATCTAAGAATTTTTGATCATCTCTTAAATTGATTGCATCTCCATTTTCTCTTACACCCTTGTAGAATCTAATTAAACAAGCTAGAGAGAATAGAAGTCTTTTTGGAAGTTTTCCTGTTCTTTTATATGTTTCTAATACTTGTGGAAGTATTCTTGTTTTGTATTTTGATGTTGAGTTTAAAGCAATATCTATAAGCATATGTTTTACATATGGATTTTTAAATCTGTTAATTACAGCATTTTTAAACTCTACAAGTTCATTTTTATCCATATCTAATGCTGGGATAATCTCCTCATCAATAGCTTTTTCAACAAACTCTCTTAACTCATCATTTTCCATAGTTTCTCTCACTGTATCAATTCCATATAAGTATGATACTGGTACCATTGCTGTATGAGCTCCGTTTAAGATTCCTACTTTTCTCATCTTATATGGTTTTAGATCATCAACTATAAGAATATTTAATCCTGCATTTTCAAGATGTAACTCTTTAGTTAGAATATCTTTAGGTCCTTGAATTACAAATAGATAGAAATACTCTCCAGTTACCATAAATTTATCTTCATATCCTAACTCTTTTTCTAGTTCATCTTTTTCAGCTCTTGGATATCCAGTAACAATTCTATCAACTAATGTAGAACACCATACATTTGATTTTTCCAACCAAGTTTTAAATTCTGGCTCTAAGTTCCATAGTTCAACATATTTTAAAACTATTCTTTTTAACTCCTCACCATTGTAATCAATAAGTTCACAAGGCATTAGAATAAATCCTTTGTCCTCTGCTCCGTTAAATGTTTTAAATCTTTCATGTAAAAGTCTAGTTAATTTTGCTGGATATGTATTTTGAGGTCTATCATCATATCTATCTTTATCGCTAAATACTATTCCAGCCTCTGTTGTATTTGAAACTATAAATCTAATATCTGGGTTGTGAGCAAGTTTTAAATATTCATCAAACTCTTTATATACTGGAATCTCTCTGTTGATTGAAGATATAATTCTATAATCTTTTACAACTTCTCCCTTTTCATTAATCCCTCTAATAATTGAAGTGTATAGTCCATCTTGAATATTTAAAAGAGGTACTGCATCATAATCAATAGGTCTTACTACTGCAACTCCAGCATTAAGGTTGTGCTCTCTGTTTAAAATATCTAATTGCCAATCAAAAAAACATCTTAAAAAATTTCCTTCTCCAAATTGAATTACTCTTTCTGGATATTTAGGTAAATTTAATTCTTTTCTATCTAACATTTTATCTCCTTTTACTCAATAAACTATTGAATCTATACTATTAAATTTTCCAATCTTTAAATAAATTATCCTTACTATATTTTTTTACTTCCTCTTCATTTAAGATACGCCTTCTTAAATTAGATTTTGCTCCTTCTCCAAAGTTATTATATTCATAAAATCTTGCATCATCTGGAGAAAAACCAGACATCATTGTCCAACCTTCATTATTAATATGTTTTCCTAAATATGAATTCATTATTACTACACTTGGATTATGTCCTGGTCTTTTTCCTGGATGCCACGGTCTTCCTAAATATACTGTATTTTCCTTAGTATCACTTTGGAATGAGCAATTATCAATAATATATCCAAGCTCTCTATCCTCTTTTGTTGAAGGTGCAGTAACATATCCATTGACTTTATCATCTTTTTTATCCTTAGAAAAGAGAATACACTTTTCAAAATATGCTTGTGCTCCTCCAAAAATAAAATCTACATGTCCCTCTATATAGCAATTTAAGTAGTATTGTCTACCATTGTTTGCATATAGGGTATCCTGTCTTCCAATAAAGTTACAATCCTCAAATTGAGACTTGTCAGCATCATTTTTTAATGCAACAGCTTGCTTATTTTTAAACAAGCTGTTATCATAATCAAAACTATTTTTAAATGTTATATTTTTAGCTTTAAATCCAGTAGCCTCTGATGAAATTGTTACAGTTGCACTTCCAGTAGTACCGTATGTCCCATCACTTCCATCTCTTTTTACAGTATCTGAGGCATCATTCCATTGAATTATAACTTCCTCTTTATCTTCTCCATAAAGTTTTACATTAGCTTTATTAATATATATTTTTTCTTTATATATCCCCTTTTTTAGGTAGATTTCTATCTCTTTTTCATTACAATTATCTATTGTTTCTTGAATTGATACTGTATTATCTATTACTATCATAATACCAACCTTCTATCTAACTAGCCATCCTCCATCTACTGCTAGAATATGTCCATTTACATAATCTGATGCTTTACTTGCTAAGAATACTACTGCTCCCATTAAATCAAATGGATCTGCCCATCTTTCTG